>CAZDYR010000090.1:0-8371 GCA_964509625.1 uncultured Smithella sp.
TGCTTCTAGATGGTGAATCCCAGATCCGTCATTTCCAGAGCACTCTTGTCGCCGTCTTTGATGGCCTGGCAGCGCGCTTTGACGGTGGTCAGGTTTTCGTTGGCGAAGAACTTGGCCGAAGCCACTTTTCCCGCGTAGAAGGCGGCTTCCTGATCTTCTCTCTGGAGGCCCTTCTGCTTACCGATGGTCGTAAGACCTTTTTCTTCATACATGGCGTTGAGCTTTTCCTGAGCGATGCAGGCCGCGTCGAGCAGGAAGTGACCGACCACCACGTCGCCCATGAGTTCCAGGAACTTGCAGGCGTTGTAAATAGGGGCCAGGAAATCACCCGCTTTGCCGGCGCCGGCAAAGAACATGGTCACATCAAACAGCGCGTTGGAGGCTTCTTCCAGGTAGGCGGCGGTCTTTTCGAATCCGGGAACGGTTTTGGCTTTGGCGATACCCTTGCCAATCAGACCGGCCATATTCATGACGTTTGCGCCTTTGCGCTGACCCAGTTTGCGGCCGACCAGGTCAAGGGCCTGGATGCCGTTGGTGCCTTCATAAATTGTGGCGATCTTTTCATCGCGGGTGAACTGTTCCACCGGATATTCGGAGCAGAAGCCGTAGCCGCCGTAAACGTCCATCGCCATCGAGCAGATGAGGAAGCCTTTATCCGTGCAGTAGGCTTTCATGATCGGGGTCAAAAGTTCAATATAGCCTTCCCAGTCCGCTTTCTCCTGTTCCGTCTTGGAGATCTTGCTGCGGTCCATGCAGTAAGCGATAAAGATCATCATGGAGCGCATGCCTTCGACGTGGGATTTCATCCACATGAGTTTCTTGCGGATATCGGGATGATTGATAATGGGAACGGCTTTGGCGTTCTTATTCATCATTTCCCATACCGGAACGCCCTGAATGCGCTCCTTGGCGTAGGCCACCGCGTGCTGGAAAGCGGCCGAGCTCAGGCAGACGCCCTGCATGCCGATACCCAGGCGGGCTTCGTTCATCATCTGGAACATGATTCTCATACCGGCACGTTCTTCGCCCATCAGTTCGCCGATGCACTTTCCGTCTTCGCCGAAGTTCAGCGTGGAGGTGGCGGAGCCTTTGATGCCCATTTTGTGCTCGATACCGCCGCATTTGACATCATTGGGTTCTCCCAGGGAGCCGTCGTCATTGACGCGGATTTTGGGGACGATGAAAATGGAAATGCCTTTGGTGCCGGCCGGGTCGCCTTCAATGCGGGCCAGGACGGGATGAATAATATTGGGGACCAGGTCGTTTTCACCGGAAGAAATGAAAATCTTGGTGCCGGTAATCAGGAACTTGCCGTCCGGCAGACGTTTGGCCGTGGTTTTTAACGCGCCGACATCGGAGCCCGCGCCCGGTTCGGTCAGGCACATCGTGCCTCCCCATTCGCCGGAAAACATTTTATACATGTACTTGTTCTTCAGTTCTTCGCTGCCGTGGGTGTTGATCATGTTGGCGGCGCCGTGGGTCAAACCGCCGTACATCCCGAAAGCGTAGTTGGCGGCGCTCAGAATTTCATAGGCAGCCCAGCCGGCCATGTGGGGAAGACCCTGACCGCCGACATCGGGAGAATCCATCGGATTAAGCCAGCCGCCTTCCGTATATTTCTTCCAGGGTTCATGGAAGCATTTGGGAACATTGACAACACCGTTCTTATACGTACAGCCTTCGTGATCGCTTTCTTTGAGAGTCGGGAAGATGACGTTGACGGCCATCTTTTCGGCTTCATTCAGAATCATCGTGATGTCGTCTTTGGAATACCCTCCGTATTCTTCCGACTCGAAAATTTTGTCCATGCCAAACTGCTCGAAAATGGCAAACTGCTGGTCGCGGGTGTTGACTAATAAATTGGCCATAACTAACTCCCTTCTTTGTGTGTTGTTATTTCAAACGAATAAATCGTCCGTCTGCCAAAGTGTTTGCTCCGTTGTGCCCAGGCTAAAGAGGTGTTACAGCAATAGCTGAGTGCTTCAGTTTGGTGACTATAATTCCAAACGTGACCGAAAGTCAACCAAATAATCAAAAAACGGCACATTCACGGCTTTTTTCAAAGACAGGAAGGCAAACGACGGGCCAGCGGATGATCTATCGTCTATCTATATGATATTCATAGTATTTAGCAACTTTAACCAGGGCGGAAACCGCTTTGGGAAGCCCTTCGTATACCGGGATGCCGGACGACATCAGTATGTTCTCGAAAACCGGGATCCACGTCCTGATTTTTTCCGACGGCTCGTACTGACGCCAGACGACCATCATCGGTTTGCCGTGAACATGCTTTTTCCCTTCCGAAGCCAGATACGAAGCGATGATTTTATAATACCCTCCTTCCGGGGCCTTATTGTACAGCCAGTCGAAGGGGACGGAGATAATGAAGTTATCAATTTCACCGCTTCCGGCAATGAGGTCGAGCACCTCACTGAGCAGGGGCAGATTGGAAAACGCGATGGCGGCGTCAATCGGATTCCGGATCATGGCCCCGGCCGGCGGAATCAATTTTCGTAATTTCCGCGTCAGGCCTTCCGAAAGAGCGGGAAGTTCCAGGCCCGCTTTCGCGCAGCTGTCCGCGACGGAAACGCCGATGCCGCCGCCGAATCCCAGAACCGAGGTCGAAAGCCCGCGGACTTCCCCCAGGCGATGAAACGCCTGCGCCACGTCGGCCATTTCTTCCAGGGAATCGACCAGCGTCGCGCCCGTCTGCCGGAAAAAAGCGTTCCAGATTTTCGCGGTTCCGGCCAATGAGCCGGTGTGAGAGGACACAGCCCTGGCTCCCGATTCCGTGAGCCCGCTTTTATAAATGATCACCGGTTTTTGCCGGTTGATTCCGGTCGTCAGATCGCGCAGAAGCCGGCCGTCTTTCACGCCTTCGAGATACATCGTAATGATGCCGGTTTCTTCATCGTGGCCGAGATAATCCAGAAAGTCGGTGCTGTCCAGCGTCAGGGCGTTTCCGTAGCTGATCGACTTGCTGATATGAATCCGATAGCGATCGGAGAGATAGTTTGTAAAATCCTGCGCGTTGCCGCCGCTCTGGCTGATGAGGGCAACAGGACCGCTTTCTCTCGAGGCGGCTTCCCAGGTCAGAAGCCGTGTCTTCGGAACATAAAATCCCATGCAATTCGGGCCGATCACGCGCAGTCCGCCTTCGCGGGCGATCTTTTCAATTTCCTGCTGAAGCCGGACGCCCTCCTCTTCGCCGGTCTCCTTGAATCCGGAACTGAAAATATGGATGTTTTTGTTGCCGGTCGCGATGCACTCTTTCAGAATACCGGGCACCAGGGGGCCGGGAATGGAAACGATGACCAGATCCACTGCTTCAGGCAGCGACGTCAGGCTGGGATACGCCTTGATTCCGTCAATATCGTCAAGCTTCGGATTGACGGGATACAATCTCCCCGGATAACCGAATTTTCTCATGCAGCCGAACATTCCCGAAAATCCGTTCGGATCCGGACGGGTGGCGCCGATCACGGCGACGGATCGGGCGTGCGCCATGACATCGAGAGCGGCGCGGATTTCCGCGGACCGCGTTTTACGCTCTTTTTCAGCGCAAGGCTCGGCGTTTCGAAGGGCTTTGCGCTCATCCAGAACAACCAGAGCGTCCACGGCCGCCACCCTGCCCGCGGGTGTGACGATCAGAGGGTTGATATCCACCTCGCGAATGTCGGGATGCTCCACGCCCAGCCGGGATAAACCGACGAGCACCTGGACAAACTGATCGATATCCGCGGCCTTTTCGCCGCGGATGGGTCCCAAAAGTTTGACGGATTTGATTTCGCCGATCATCCGGCGGGCTTCCCGCTCATCAAACGGCGCGATGCGGAAGGACGTATCGGCCAGCGCCTCGGTAAAGATGCCGCCCAGGCCGAACATGATCACCGGGCCGAACTGGGCGTCGCGAAAAAGCCCGGCGACAAATTCCCTGTTCCCCCGCACAAACGGCGCAATCAGGCATCCTTCCCAATCCATGCCGGCGGACGCCTTGATGTCGCGAAAAGCTTCGCGGACTTCACGGGCCGACTTCAGATTTGTTTTGACCAGGCCGCGTTCCGTTTTATGCGAGAGCTTCGCGCCATGCCCTTTCACAACCACCGGGAACCCGATTTTCTGCGCGTAAAGAACCGCTTCATTCACGCGTTCAACCACTTTGTCTTTGACCACCGGCACGCCGTAATCTTTCAACAGCCTTTTGGATTCATCCTCTGTCATGGATAATCGCTCCTGGCCTCTCAATCGCTTGATCAGTTTGTCCGCGCTCGTCATTTTCATTTTTTCTTTCCTCTGCTTTTTATCGTCATGGCCTCCGCGATCAGCCTTTCGGCCAGGCGAAGGGTGTTTTCCTTCAATCGTTTATTTTTACGGCTGCCGGATTTGGCGTCTTCCAGTTGAATAATACCGACAAACAAACCCCAGATGACATCGCCCATCTCATAAACATTTACCTTTTTGATCATTCCCATCGCCATTCCTTCGCTCAGCAGCTGCCGATGAAGAACGAAGTTGGCCCGCCCCTTGTCATTCAGGGCGGCGCGGACTTCCGGCCGCAGTTCCCCCATCAGCCCCTGCTGCTGAAACAGTTGAATAATCCGGAAGGTCTCGGGCAGGTTTTCGTACGCGTGATAAAAGGCCTTGAAAATCGACGTGATCAGACTGCTCCCGTCACGGATTTTTCCTGACAGAAGATTTTTCTCGACTTTTTGCAGCTGCTGATGGACGTCATCAATCAGGGGCAGCATCAGGGTAAAAAACAGATCATCCTTTGTTTTGAAATAAAGGTAAACGGTCGGCTTGGTAATCTCCGCCGCCAGGGCGATTTCATCCATGGTTGCCTTGAGATAACCTTTGGAGGCAAAAACTTTTTTCGCGGCTTCCAGGATGCCGGCAATCCGCTGGGCTTTTTCGCGGTCGCGCCGAAGCTGACAGATAATCTTATGTTTATCCTGAGGAATCAATCTTCAAGCTCCACCTGCGGGTTTTGATTTGCGCCGCCCTTCTTTGAGACGCGGGGGGGGGACGGACCTGAATCCCGCTTTGGCGCGGCGAGCGTATATTCGCCCTTATCTGCCGCGATAAAATGACGATTCATTCACACCCCGGCGGCATGCCCCCGGGGGTTGATCTTACTCACGGTAAACTTATTACCATAAGGAAAGTCGATAGTCAAACGGGATTCACGGCGGGCGATTTTACCCCTGTTTAAAAAGACAGGCATTCATTCTCCCCAGCGCGCCGCGATATCCTGATGTTCGTTTCACACCATGGCAGACTGCCGCGAAGTGGCTGATTATTTGATTGACTCCCGACTGTATTCTTTCTATACTCCGCGAAACATATTTTGATTGTCCTGTTTCATATTCACTTAAACCCGGCGGGCCTTAAGCTGTCGAGCCCGCAGAAAGGCTTTAAACCATGTCGGATTGGTCTTTTTCACCGGCCATTGTCTGGGCGGTCATCGGTCTGCTTCTGCTGATCGCGGAACTGGCTACCGTCAGTTTCATCCTGTGCTTCATCGGCCTGGGAGCGCTGATTGTCGCGCTCACCACCTGGATCGGGCTGACATCCTCTTTTGCCGGTCAGTTGATTGTTTTTTCGGTATCATCCCTGTTGCTTTTGTTCCTGCTGCGCAAGACGGCAAAAAAACTTTTTGCGGGTCATGCCGATGTGCCGCCGGATTACACGGGGCAAAAGGTCCCGGTGGTCAAGGCGATTCCGGCCGGCGGAGAAGGAACCATCCAGTATCGCGGGTCGGATTGGATTGCGTTTTCCGACAACACCCAAACCATTCCGGAGGGCGCCATCGTGCAGATCGAAATCATGGAAGGCATTCGCGTCAAGGTGAAACCTGTCGCATAAATCATAAGGAGGAAGGATCATGGAAATTGTTCTGATAGTACTGGCATTGCTGGCCGTGATTATCATTGCCAAGGGGGTTTGCATTGTCCCGCAACAAAGCGCCTACGTTATTGAACGGCTGGGAAAATTCGACCGGGTTCTGAACGCCGGCATCAGCTATATTATTCCGTTCATTGACCGGAAGGCCTACGTCCACACGCTTAAGGAACAGGCCCTCGACATTCCCGAACAGATATGCATCACACGCGACAACGTCCAGGTCGGCGTGGACGGCGTCATCTTTATTCAGGTTTTCGATCCGCAAATGGCCTCTTACGGCATCAGCAACTACATGTTTTCCATCGTCCAGCTGGCGCAGACCACCATGCGCAGCGAAGTCGGCAAGATTGATCTGGACAAGACATTCGAAGAAAGAACAGCGATCAATTCCGCCATTGTCACCGCCATCAATGACGCCTCCCGGACCTGGGGCGTTAAAATCCTGCGCTACGAAGTGAAAAATATCCGGCCTCCGGAGAACGTTCTGAACGCCATGGAAAAACAGATGCAGGCCGAGCGGGAAAAGCGCGCGGTTATTCTGCAATCGGAAGGTGAGAAACAGTCGGCGGTCAATGTGGCCGAAGGGCAGAAGCAGAAAGTCGTGCTGGAATCCGAAGCGGTCCGTCAAAAGCAGATCAATGAGGCGACAGGCCAGGCGGAAGCTATCCGCGCGATTGCCGGCGCGACGGCGGACGGCCTGAGAGCGGTCGCGGGCGCCGTGCAGGCGCAGGGCGGGATGGAAGCGGTCCAGCTGCGCGTGGCGGAAAAACTGGTTGAGCAGTTCGGCCATCTGGCCAAGCAGGGAAACACGCTGATTCTGCCGGCAAACTTCGGTGATCTCTCCTCGCTGATCGCCTCCGCAATGAGCGTCGTGAAACAGACCAAATAAATCCCCGGATCGGCGGGCGGACGCCACCCCGCCCGCCGATCTTATATCCACGGGCCATGAATCCTCAACCTCATAAAAAAAACCGCATGCCTGTCGAACAGGAACGCGGTTTTCACGGTCGGGACCATAACGGTTTCTTTATTTCATGACACGCTCAAAACAGATAGCCGCGTCCGTGCCCAGTTTGTTGCCTGTCGTATACTCAGAGACATAAATGAGCTTCCATCCGTCATATTTCTTGAACACGGCGTCCATTTCAGACTTGTCCCGCATGTCCACTCTTTCACATCGCGTCTGCGCTTTTTCTCCGGGAACACCGGAATCCCATTTCACGGATGCAACATTCGCCGGCTGACAGCCGGCCATCGCCAGGAAAGAAAAAACAACCAAAACAATCCACATTTTTTTCATATCACGTTCCTTTCAGAATTTTGATGGATGGCGCATCATACTCCAAAGAACCAAATTTTCAATAACCTTTCACTTCCTTTCCGTAACTTTTTTTCGAAAGCGGTTTTTTCCTCAAAATCATTTATTTTCCCGTCTAATTGTGATTAGATAACGCGTCCGATACGAGATAGGAATCATGCCCCGGGGTTGATGATGAAGCTGGAAACCAAGTCAAAAAAAGAGTTGATCGACCTGATTAATCAATTACAGGGGCGGCTGTCAGAAAAAGGCCGCTCCCTTTCCGGCGGAGCGTCTGAAGAGGATTTATATAAAATTTTCGCCCATAGTTCGCAGGTGGGCTTCTACATTATGCAGAACAAGCGATTTCAATTCGTTAATTCCCACTTCCGCGAGTATGCGGGTTACTCCGAGAAAGAAATGCTCAAGATGAGCCCTCCCTCGCTGATTCTGCCGGAAGACCGCCGTAAAACGGCTAAAAACGCGGTCATGATGCTCAAGGAACAGCGTTTCTCCCCCTACGAATTTCGCATTGTCACCAAAGACGGGCGGATCAAATGGATCATGGAAACCGTCATGTCGATCACCTACAAGGGTAAGCGGGCCATTCTGGGCAATTCCATGGACGTGACGGAACGCAAGGAAGCGGGCCGCAGGCTCGAAGAGCTGGAAGCGCTGGAATCCTCCATTCTCGATGCGATTCCCCAGGCGGTCGTCGGCCTGCATGAACGACGCATCAATTTTGCCAATCATGCCGTCAAGCTTATCTTCGGATGGCATCGTGAGGAATTGATCGGCAAAAGCATTCGCATGATTTACCGCAACGAAGAAGAGGCCGATAAAATCGGCGGCGTTTTTTATTCCACGCTCGAGCATCAGCGAACGTACGAAACGGAGTTTCCCTGCCGGCGCAAGGACGGGCAGGAAATTCTCTGCCGGATGAAGGCGTCGCGCATCGGTGAGAAACTCCGCGAAAAGCGCATTGTCGTAACCTATGAAAATATCACAGCGGAAAAAAAAGCGCAGGAAGAGCTGGAGCGATCGCGTGAGGAACTGCGTAATTTATCCATTCACCTCCAATCGGTGCGTGAAGAGGAAAGCACGCGCGTCGCGCGCAAAATTCACGACGAACTGGGACAATCACTCACCGCGCTGCAGATGGATCTGTCC
>CAZDYR010000091.1:0-8328 GCA_964509625.1 uncultured Smithella sp.
GAAATAATTCCGGAAGATGCACAGCCCGTTAGAACGATCATCTATCGCGTGAAGCGCGGTGATAATCTGAGCACGATTGCCAGAAAGCATGAAACAAACCTTTTAACCCTTTTAAAACTGAATCAGTTGAAAATAAACGATCCTCTTTACGTCGGCCGTAAAATTCTTGTTCCGGTGTCCAAACCGCAGACCCTAAGCCAGGCTGAAAGACCCCTGAGAAAATATACGGTCAAAGAAGGGGACACGCTCTTTTCCCTGGCGAAAAGCAGCTCCATCACGGTCGATGAACTGCGACGCCTCAATAACATGTCGGAGACGGATGTTTTGTTGTCAGGCAGGAAAATTAAATTGCCTCAATAAACAGGAATTTTGTATCAGTGTTGATAAACATGTCCACCTATACATTTTCTTAAGGAGGTTATCATGACAGAAGCAACTGTGCAGGCGTTATCCGGATTGCGCGACCTTTCCATGATCAAGTGGTATGTGATTCCTCTTCTGGCGATTGTCTTTTATGTTTATACAAGAGAAATTAAAGATGCGAGAAAATCAGGGGACTGGAACGCCGTTTTGGCCGGGTTAACGATTTTTGGCGTCGATTTTTTCAATGAGACCTGGAACGGCTGGGTGCTGAATCTCACAGGACGCTCCGCTTTCTGGACAACACCGGGCGATACCGCCCTCCGAACGATGGTGGGATGGAACATCGAAATCATGTTTATGTTCCTGATCGTGGGGATCATTTTCTACAACACCCTTTCAGGCGGCAAAAAGGAGAAAATTCTCGGGCTTCCGGAAAAGTGGTTCTGGGCGATCGGCTACAGTATCTTTTGCGTCTTTGTGGAATGCCTGCTGAATCTGGGCGGGCATCTGGTCTGGGAATATCCGTTCTGGTATTTATCGTTTAAGGGTGTCTGGCTGATATTCCTGATCGGCTACTTCCATTTCTTCTGCTTTGCCATCCTGGTCATCAGCCTTAAAACCATTAAGGCGAAAATCACGACAGTCGGCATCATCTATGCTGTCCCGATCATCATGAATATTCTGGCGTTTGGCATCTTGGGCTGGAGATACTAGTGATGTGATCCGTTAACGAGGCTCGCCTGGCCGGGGTAACCGGCCCGGCAGGCGCACCTCATGATTCTTTTACAGTTGGCTGTATTCATCAAAAACTTTATTATATTTTTCGTGGATCATTTTCCGGTCGAATTCCCAGAACTCGGAAAGCATCTTTTCCTGTTCGGCCTTCGTGAAATAGTCCTGGCAAGGGAAAAAGAAATGCTTGTCTTCTTTTTCGATATGCCGGGGGTAAAAACTTCCCAGATCCCGGGTCAGCGAGATAATCTCAGAGAGCTTTCCTTCGTTACCCGCTAAATAACTTTCTTTGGCGGCCACGATCCGTCCGGTCGTTTTCCGCCCCCATTGGTGTTCATCCAAAAGTTCCTGCATGGTCTTTTTAAAGTCGGCCGTCAGGTCTTTTAAAGCCAGGTCCCGAAAAAGGATTTCTTCTTCCTTGCCGTGATGTGTTCTGTCCGCGTATGTGCGGATGAAATCCACCGCCGCGTCGACAACAACGGGATGAATGGTCTTATCCTTCTCCGCTTTATCCATGTGACGCATCATGGCGCCCAGCATTTTTTCAATCAGACGATGCTCCCACATTAAAGGTCCAATCGGTTTCATATCCATACCCTCCTTTCAAACATGCGAAGATTGTTATATCGGGGAACACCCGCGTTCATGATGTTGATTCGATACCTGTCTGTATAGCATGTTTCTTGAAAATTAAGAACGATATTCAATCCCGCTTAAATCCGACGAGCGTTGATGTTCTGCGGTTTGCTGAGAATTAATTCCTTCGGAAAAGATCAAACAGAGAATATTTGCGGCCATGGATAACACTTGCAACATGGTTGCAACTTTGGTAAATGGGCGCATGATGAACAATGATATTTCCGATCTTCGCGTCGAGGAAACCCTTGAGCACGCGGGAATCTCCCGTACGCCGCAGCGTTTGGCCGTCCTTAAGGTGCTTCAAAGCGCTTCTCAGCCACTCAGCGTCAACCTGATTCGCGGCAAATTGCGGGTGAAAACCCGCATTAATAAAGTTACCGTGTACAGAACCGTTTCTCTTTTTAAAAGGAAAGGTATTGTCCGGGATGTGTCAATAACCGGTGGTGCCGTCTATTTTGAGATGGCAACTTCCGACCATCCGGCGCATCCGCATTTCAGCTGCAAAAACTGCGGGATGCTGAACTGCATGACTCCGCTGACTTTATCACAGGCGCGTCAACTGACAGACGCGCGCGACGACTGGCGGATTGATCATATTGAAATCAATATTTCGGGGCTTTGCAACAATTGCCTCCAGGCAACAAAGTTGCCAGGGCAGCCGGAGAAGAAAGGACCGTAATGGTGTTTGAACATAAAGCATCGTTGATTCTAATTGTCTGTCTTGCACTGCTCCTGTCCTGTTCAAGCGGCGGAGGACCCGAAAAGAAAAGCGTTCGACTGCAGGTTGTCGCGACGATATTTCCCGTCTATGATTTTGCCCGTAAAATCGGAGGAGATAAGGTTGCCGTCACGATGCTGATTCCTCCGGGGACCGACGCTCATCACTTTGAATTGAAGCCCAGCGATATCGTTATGGTCAGTAAATCGGATATATTCCTTTTTACCAGTTTTGAAATGGAACAATGGGCCTACAAAGTTATCAATGCCGCCGCTGAAAAAACAAATATGCTGGCGGTCGAAACCGGACAGGGTACGTCATTACTGCCCTGGTCTTCCTCACACGGACACGACGACGCGGATCATGAAACAGCATCGCCGGAAAACGACTTACATCACTCGGCTAAGTTTGATCCGCATATCTGGCTGGACTTCGATAATGCCCGCAAAATGGTTGATAATATTTCAACGGCTTTCATCAACAAAGATCCGAAAAACAGTGAGTACTACAAAAAAAACGCCAAGGATTATAAACTCAAACTGACGGACCTGGATAAAAAATACAAAGCGCAGTTATCTCACTGTCAGACAAGGACGATTCTTCACGCCGGGCACTGGGCGTTTGCTTATCTGGCGGAAAGATACCAACTGGCATACGTGTCCGCTTATAATATGTCCGCGGACGCAGAGCCCACCCCGTTGCAGATCCTGACACTGATCAGGGAGGTCAAAAAGCAAAAACTGAGGCATATTTATTACGAAGATATGGTCGCGCCGAAGCTGGCGAAGACGGTTGCCGAGGAAACAGGCGCGGCGCTGATCAAACTTACTAACGGACATGACGTCAGTAAAGATGAGATTCAATCCGGCGTGTCATTCATAACCCTGATGGAAAGGAATCTTGAAAATCTGAAAAAAGGAATGTTATGTCCGTAATTCGTGTTGATGATTTAACCTTTCAATATAACGGGCTGGATGTGATCAGCCAGATATCCTTTGCCGTGGAAGAGGGAACATACCTGGGCATTGTGGGCCCGAACGGCTCGGGCAAGAGCACGCTGATAAAAAATATTCTCGGTATTCTGAAACCCCGGCAAGGCGAAGTGGAGCTGTTTGGGACGTCTCTCGGTCTCTTCAATCAATGGGGAAGAATCGGCTATCTGCCGCAAAGGCTCAGCGCCTTGAACGCCCATTTCCCCGCAACGGTCGAGGAAATCGTCCAGATGGGAATGCCGAAAAAAGATGCGGCAAGCGTGAAGCGGACGCTTAAAATGATGGGAATTGACTATCTTGCCACGCGTCTGATCGGCGAACTGTCCTATGGAGAACAGCAGCGCGCCATGCTGGCGCGGGCGCTGATGAGACGGCCGGAACTGCTGGTTTTTGACGAACCAACCACCGCTCTGGATCCGGAAACCCGGGAAATGTTCTATTCGCTCACCCGGGAGATGAATTTGCGGGAAGGAATAACCATTATTTTGATCACCCATGATATCGGGATCATCGGTCAATACGCGAAAAGTCTGCTTTATCTGGATAAAAAAATAATTTTTTCGGGAACCTTCGAGGACTTCTGCGTTTCCCGGGATATGACCGGATTGTTTGGTCCGACCAGTCAGCACATCATCTGCCATCAACACGATCAGATCAGGAGCAATGGATGATGGATTTGTTTGAAATCGTCAATTACGGATTTGTTCAGCGGGCCTTGATGAGCGGCATTCTGATCGCCTCTGTTGCGGCCATATTGGGAATGTTTCTTGTCCTGCGTCGTTTTTCTTTAATCGGTGATGGACTTGCCCATAGCACATTCGGGAGCGTCGCGGTTGTGCTCTTAATCGGAATCAGTCCCCTTTATGTGACACTGGCGGCGCTGCCCCTGGTGATTATTTCTTCACTGGCTATTTACAAGTTGACATCCTCGAGAAAAATAAATGCCGATGCGGCCATCGGTATTGTTTCTTCACTGGGAATCGCCGCAGGTATTCTTCTGACCAGTCTGTCCGGAGGATTCAATGTCGATTTGTTAAGCTATCTCTTTGGGAATATTTTGACGGTGAATGCCACCGAACTGTTGCTTTCTTTCATTGTTTTTCTGGTGGTTGTTGCCGTGGTTATTTATTTTTATGATGATTTGTTCGCGGTGACTTTTGATCAGGAATTGGCGCAGAGTATGGGAGTTAAAACAAGACGGATCAATATCATTCTCTTTCTGCTGACAGCCGTCGCATCGGTCCTGGCTATGAAGGTTGTCGGGATTATGCTCGTGTCCGCGCTGCTGATTCTGCCCGCGCTCACCGCCTTGCAGCTGTCGGTAAGTTTCCGGAGCACGATGATGGCTGCCGTCGGTTTTGCCGTTGGAGCGGTTCTTTGCGGAATCATGATGGCTTTCTTACTGGATTTACCGGCAGGCGCCATGATCGTTTTGTTAAATATCTTTTTCCTTTTTATGGTTTTTGCGGTTAAAAAAATGTCTCACCGGCTGGGGTGATCATCATGGCAATTCTTAAAGTGATAGGGACATTATCCAATCTGCTGTTTGCTTTGTCCATTATCCTGGGCCTGTATCTGCCGCAGGCCGGGCCATTAGCCTGCCTTCTGGTTCTACCGGCACTCATGGTGACGCACACCGTGACGCTGCTTCGATTCCCCGGCGGTTTCTTCAACCAGCCCAGATCACTCATTACCGGAGCCCTCTGGGGCAATCTGATGAATTATCTCATTTTGGGAAATCTGATTATCACGGGAAGCATCTTCCTGATACGTGATGAAAAATTCTGGATAGGTCTGGTTTTGATTGCCGCCGTTCCATCGGCTGTAGCCGTTGTGTCCCTGGGCAAAAAATTGCGCGCCGATCAGATGCTGACACTCAGCGGTTTTGCCGGCACCTATTTAGGCGCAATCATTCTGACTCCCTTGATCGGAGCTGCGTTTCTCAAATACATTCCCATCCATTATGACAAGTTGATTATTTTGGCCGCGACTTTAGTTTTGTTGCCGCTCATTTTATCCCGCATTGCGGTTGATCGAAACTGGGATCACTGGATCAAACGTCATGAGGGAAGCATCTCGGACGCATGTTTTTGCGTCGTATTTTACGCCCTGGCCGCTCATAACGCTCATCTGATCAGGCAGTGGCCTGCGGAAATTACCTTCATGGCCCTTATTGCTTTTGCCACGGTCTTTTTGACCACACTCATTTTGGTATTCATAAGCCTGTTCTACAAAGTATCCCGCTCAACCGTTTCATCGCTCCTGCTTCTGGGCACGATGAAGAATTGCGGCCTTGCCGGCGGCATTGCCATCTATCTTTTCAATAATGAAGCTGCCGTACCGGCGTTGATATTTTCAGTATTTATGTTCCTCAATACCATCTGGCTGAAATACAGAGCCCTGTACCTTGATTCACGCCGGCCGGCGGGCCGGCGTCACTCCACCTGATATTTGACAAATCAAACAAGCTGTCTATACTGGAAACGACTAACATCAGAAAGGAGTTAAAAATGGCTATAAATTTACCGGTATTGCCTTTCGCGAAAGACGCGCTGGCCCCGTATATCAGCGCGAATACCCTGGACTTTCATTATGGGAAACACCACAAGACGTATGTTGATAATTTAAACAAACTGATTGCCGGTACGGATCTGGAAGCTAAGACGCTTGAAGAGATCATCAAAATTGCCGCCAGGGATCCGGCCAAAGCAGGTATTTTCAACAACGCGGCCCAGGTCTGGAATCATTCTTTTTACTGGAAATGTCTCAAACCGAAAGGAGGCGGTCCGCCTTCAGGCGCTGTCGCCGCCAAAATCAATGCAACCTTCGGCAGCTACGAAAAATTTATGGAGGAGCTTAAAAATGCCGGCGTGACGCAGTTTGGCAGCGGTTGGGCCTGGCTGGTATTGGACGGCAATGATTTGAAGGTTACCAAAACGTCCAACGCCGACACGCCGATTGCTCACGGGCAGAAGGCTCTTCTCACGATCGATGTCTGGGAGCACGCTTATTATCTTGACTATCAGAATCGAAGACCGGATTATCTCACGGCACTCATCCAGAACCTGATGAACTGGGACTTTGTTAACGCGAATCTTGGCTGATGTCCTGATGATGGATTGTCTTTGTTGAACGGCGGTTTATCACATTTGTAAAAAAAAGAGTGCAACAAAAGAGAAGGGGGCTTGATGCCAAGCCCCCTTCTTTGATATAACAAACACTTGCAGGATTGCTATTGTTTCTTGTCGACTCTGTCCTTCAGCTCTTTTCCCACTTTAAAAAAAGGCAATTTCTTGGGTTCAACTTTAATTTTTGTGCCGGTTTTAGGATTTCTTCCCGTGTAGGAGCCATATTCTTTAACAACAAAGCTGCCGAATCCCCGGATTTCGATTCTGCCGCCTTTTTTTAATTCATCGGTAAAACCTTTAAAGACCAGGTTAACGACATCAATCGCTTTTTTCTCCGTTAAATTCAGCTTCTTGCTTAAAGCTTCTATAAGACCGGATTTGTTCATAAAACCTCCTTAAGACTATTCCCAGCTTGAATCCCTTGGTATTATGGTGCAGATTATCTGGCACAGGGGCGACTATTATGTATTTTTAGGCGATTGTCAAGAATATTTTTACCTTTTTGGCTAGTTTCATTGAGCAATTGATTGATTTCGCGGCCTGTCAGATCCCGCCACTGGCCTTCCTTCAACCCTGCCAGGGTTATACTGCCGATAGATTCTCGCACCAGACGGGTCACCTGCCGACCGGCAGCCTCGAAACCTCTGCGAATGATTCTGTTTTTACCTTCGCGCAACGTGAGGCTAAGCCAGGTGCTTTTGTCGTTGATCTTTTCAACAGTCACGTTTTCCGGCTTGAACACGCCATCCGGCAATTTGATGCCGCCCGTAATTTGCTTTAATTCTTGCCTGCTTAGATGTCCAGAAATCTTCACCCGGTAGGTTTTGGGTACCTGAAAACGGGGATGCTGAATTTTTTGCGCAAAATCTCCGTCATTGGTTAAAAGTAAAAGTCCCGCCGACTCATAATCGAGCCTGCCCACAGGATAGACTCTTTCCGGGACGTCCCGGGTTAAATCGACAACGGTCGGCCTTTTCTGAGGATCGGACATGGTTGTGACATATTCCGCCGGTTTATATAACGCAATGTAACAGAAAGTTTTTTCGACGGAAATGGTGTTGCCGTCAACCCGGATCACGTCTTTTTGGGCATCGGCCTTGGCACCCAGTTCGGTTATTACCTCACCGTTCACACTGACTCTGCCGGCCTTAATCAGCGCTTCAGCGTGACGGCGTGAGTCAATACCGGCAGCGGCGATAATCTTCTGCAGGCGTGCTATCATCCTTCGATATCATCCTCGAACACTTCCAAAGCAACAGATTCAGGCTCCGGTGTCTCCTGCCTGCCGGCGATCTCTTCAGCTGTCTCCAGCTCAAGGACTCCCTGCTGCTCGGTAATTTCCTTCAATTCACGCATCGTTGGAAGGTCTGTCAGTTCTTTGAGGTTGAATACTTCCAGAAATTTTTTGGTGGTGCCGTAAATAATAGGTTTTCCCGGCACGTCTTTGCGGCCGATGATGCGCACCAGTTTCTTCTCCAGAAGTCCTTTGAGCGGGGCGCTGGAATCAACACCGCGAACGCTTTCAATCTCCGATTTGATAATCGGCTGCCGGTAAGCCACAATGGCCAGTGTTTCGAGCGACGCCGGAGACAATGAGGCGGGTTTGGTGCCTTTTAGTTTCTTTACCCAGGTTGCCATCTCGGGTCTTGTGCGAAACTGAAAACCGCCGGCGACTTCCTGTACGGTGATTCCGCTTCGGCGTTTGTCGTATTCGGTGATTAATTGATCCACGGCGTCTCTGACCTCTGTTTTGTCC
>CAZDYR010000092.1:0-8253 GCA_964509625.1 uncultured Smithella sp.
AAATAATTATATTCAGTCTATTCAACAAAACAGAAATCCTTTTTCTGACCATCCTTTCTTTAGGGAGTTTGATATGAGAGGTTTTGGATTTGGAACTCCTTATTACAATCAGAAAAAAGGTAGCGGAAGCGGGGTGATTTATTCCCAGGACGGTTACATCGTCACCAATAAACATGTGTTGCCTAATAACAGTCCGGCGGAAATTAAAACGTCCAATGGAAAGACGTTTAAGGTGCTTCAAGTTGTCCGGGAAGATCCGGAAGGAGATCTGGTGATCGCATCAACCGAAGCGACATCCCAGGAGTCAACCCCGGTAACGATCAACGCCTCGCTCCCTGAATCCGGCGAAAAGGTCATTGTTATTGGCAATCCCCTGGGTTTGGAGCAAACTGTTTCCGACGGTATTGTTTCAGCCGTTCGGCAAAATCAAAATGGGATCCATTTCATTCAAATCACGGCGCCCGTATCTCCCGGCAACAGCGGAGGCCCACTGCTTAATATGCGCGGGGAAGTGATTGGCGTGGCAACATTTCAATATCGTGCGGGGCAGAATCTGAATTTCTGCGTCGCGGCATCAAGGATCATCGATTTGCAGGATGGAAAGCAACCTCGCTCTGGTTCTCCAAGCAATAGTTTTGGATTCCCTCAGGTACGTGATGTGTATTGTTATGCGGATTCCAGCGGACATGTTTTTTTTGTTGACTGGAAAACAGGGATGCTTGTCTCTCGCCCGGACGGTTCTTTGGATCGCGTGAAGTTCGAAAAATGGGTTATGGAACAGATTGGAGGTAATCCCGACACCATTAATCCGGAAAAGGAGGCTCGCGACGATGTGGAAAAAAATCGTGAACAACTTTTTAAAAGTGTCTTTCCCCACCGATCCATAAATGATACCAACCTGACCAACTCAGAAAAAGAATGGCTGGAAGCACGTTATCAAAGGCACTATGTTGCAACATACAATCAATGGGTTGCCCGTCGAAATGCCGCCATACAGAAATATAATTTAATGATGAATGAATTCAACAGATATAGCGCCAGTAGAAGGTAACGATACTAAATCGAAAAGAAAAAACCCGTTGACTCTCGCTTCATCGTAAAGCCAACGGGTTTTTTCATTTAGAAAAGATGAACCTTATTCCAGAATAGCCAGCACCTGGCCTTCATTAACAGAGTCGCCTACCTTTACTTTGATTTCCTTGATAGTGCCCGCACCCGGCGCGTAAACGGGAATTTCCATTTTCATCGCGTCCATGATGATTACTTCTTCCTCTTCCTGAACCTTACTGCCTACACTTGCGGGAATACTGGCAATTTTCCCCGGCATTGGAGCTTTAATTTCCATACTCATTGTTTTTCTTTGCCTCCCTTAATTATTAATATGAATATTTGATGTTCAATGAATCATTCGGATCTTTTTTTACCATTGATAAAATGGTGAAATTTCTTATCGCAAATGAATTCACAGGTCAATAAAATTGTGAAAGGAATAAAAGGACGAATTCTATTCATGTCTCAATGCGTCAATGGGATTCATGAGCGAAGCTTTATAGGCAGGATAAAAGCCGAAAAAAATACCGACAAGACCTGAAAAACCAAAAGACAGGATAATCGAATACATCGAAATAAGTATTGTCCATTCTGCGAAAAAAGAAAGCATTTCAGCGGCAAGAATACCCAGTAATACACCTATTAAACCGCCAATGAGCGACAGAATCAGCGCTTCAATAATGAATTGTGTACGGATATCCCATGTTTTCGCGCCAACGGCCATGCGGATACCGATTTCACGTGTTCTTTCCGTGACTGAAACCAGCATGATATTCATGATACCGATGCCGCCCACCAGCAGCGATACGCTGGCGATAGCCGCGAGCAAAAGGGCCATGACATTGGATGCCTGTTCCGCCATCTGCATCATTTGCGTGAGATTGCGGACGGTGAAGTCATCTTCCTGACCGGGACCAATGCGATGCCTTTGTCGCAGAAGTTCCTTGATCTGCGTTTCGGCTCTGTCCAAATCCTCCGTGGATCTGGCTTTAACCATAATTGATCTTACGGTTCCCGGGAAAGTTCTGCCGAATAGGTTTCTTTGCGCCGAGGTTATCGGAACATAAATAATATCGTCCTGATCCTGACCCATCATCGACTGGCCTTTCGATTCCAGAATACCAATCACAGTGAACGGCACTTTTTTAATCCGGATGGTTTGATGGATCGGATCTTCATTGCCGAAAAGATTATCCACGACCGTTTGTCCCAAAATGCATACTTTGGCGGCACTGCGGATTTCCTGTTCATAAAAATTTCTGCCGGCCGTCAGCGTCCAGTCTCTCACTTCCAGCATCCCTTCATCCGTACCGTAAACAATGGATGCCCAGTTTTGATTGCCGTACACAATTTGGGCGCTGCCGTTTAATATCGGCGCGCTGGTCAATACGGCAGTACATTCATTTTGAATTGCATCAGCATCCGCGCGGGTCAGATTCTGTGATGAACCGCTACCCAGACGAATGCCGCTTGATGTCGTAGAACCCGGAATGACGATGATCAGGTTGCTGCCCACGGCTGAAATCTGCTCAGAGATTTTAGTGCTGGCGCCTTTACCCACCGCCAGCATGGTAATAACGGCGGCAACACCGATAATGATGCCGAGCATCGTAAGGGCTGAACGCATTTTGTTGACGCGAAGCGCGCGTAATGCAATTTTAACGGCAGAAGGAAGGTTGGTCATGGTCTGTTTTCCTCGTCACTGACAATCCTGCCGTCAAGAAAACGGATGATTCGCTTGCTGTATGCCGAGATGTCGGGTTCATGGGTGACAAGTACTATCGTTATTTTCTTTTCCTCATTAAGCCGGACAAAGAGCTCCATGATTTCAATGCTGGTTTTGGTGTCCAGATTTCCAGTCGGTTCGTCGGCAAGAAGCAGGGGGGCGTTATTAACGAGAGCGCGGGCAATGGCCACACGCTGCTGCTGTCCGCCGGAGAGCTGATTAGGGTGGTGATGCTGGCGTCCTTCCAAACCTAAAAGCTTAAGTGCTTCAAGCGCTTTGTTTCGGTGGTCTTTAGGAGTATTTTTGCCGTAAAGCAGCGGTACTTCAACATTTTCCAGTGCAGTTGTGCGTGAAAGAAGATTGAATCCCTGAAAAACAAACCCAATTTTTTCGTTGCGAATTTCCGCCAGTGCGTCACGGTTCATTTGACTGACATCAATACCGTCAAGCAGATAGCGGCCCGAAGTCGGTTCGTCCAGACAACCGATGACGTTCATGAAGGTGGATTTACCGGAGCCGGAAGGCCCCATCACCGCAACAAATTCTCCCGAAGCAATATGAAGAGACACTTTATCCAGCGCGTGAACAATACTGTCACCCACTTCGTATCTCTTTTCCAGTTGATTCGTTTCAATGAGGGTCATGATCTTTAGAATCTCGGCCCCGGCGGCCGGCTCATCTGTGCATTTGTTTTTTGATTATTGTCCTTCACCTCTACAATAATGGGGGAACTTTCAGAAATATTTCCTGACAGGACTTCCGTGAATCGATTGTCACTGATGCCAGTAGTCAGTGAAATACGTTTTGGTTTTTTATCCTCCAGAATCCATATGCCTGTTCCCCTTGGCGCCGTGGCGGCCAATTCTTTATCCTGAATTTTTACTCTCAGGGAGGCATTGGGAATGCATAGTATATCATTTTTACTGTCAATAATGATTGACACATTGGCTGTCATGCCGGGTTTAAGTTTCAGTTCCGGGTTATCCACTTTAACAATAACCGCATAAGTAACCACGTTCTGGATGGTCGTCGGTGCGTTACGGATCTCCGAAACATTTCCCTTGAAGATCATTTCCGGATAAGCATCTACCGTAAAAGTAACAGGATGCCCCGTTTGATTCGACCGATATCCGCTTCATCGATACTGGCATCAATCTGCATTTTTGTCAGATCCTGAGCGATGGTGAAAAGCGTCGGTGTCTGAAAACTGGCCGCGACAGTCTGCCCCACGTCGATGTTGCGTGAAATAACCGTTCCGTTGACCGGTGAAAGGATGCGTGTGTAGCGCAGGTTTGTCTGGGCCAGGTTCAGCGCCGCGCGTGTCTGATCGACCTGAGCCTCGGACGCCTTGATTTGCGCAAGGGCTGAGAGATAACTGGTTTCTGAAGAATCCAGATCACTTCTCGAGATGAAGTTTTTCCCGTAAAGAATTTTATTTCTTTCAAAGTTTGTGAGGGTGTCACGAAGGGCAACTTTGGATTTTTCCAGATTGGCCCGGGCCAGCGATAGATTTGCGGATGCCTGCGCTACCTGTGCCTCAAATGAGGAAGGGTCGATCTGAGCAAGAAGCTGGCCCTTTTTAACAGTTGAGTTATAATCAACATAGAGCTGCCTGATCGTACCGGACGCCTGCGTGCCAACCAGAACAGTGGTGACCGCATTGACTGTTCCCGTGGCGGATACGGTTGCCCGGATGTCACACCGTTTTGCTTTTTGTGTTATGTATTGAGGATCGCGATCGCTCTTTTTTAAAAAAAGGAGTATGCCAATAATGATTACAATGACTACAATAAAAGCGATGGCAATTTTTTTCATGGCTTAGCTCCGATGGATTTTTCGAGATAGGCTTCAGCGACCTTGAAGTCGGACAAAGCATTGATATATGTCATTTTGGCATTATTGAGTTTAATCATGGCATCCGTAATTTCAATGGAACTTCCCACACCCGTCGCGTATCGCCCGCGGGCGAGTTCAAGGGTTTCCTCCGCCTGACGTGTAATCATTCTGCCGGCTTCAATCCTTTCAAAAGCTTCCTTGCGGTTCAACCAGGCGGCCTGCACCTCCATATAAACGGTCTGTTTAAGAGATTCTTCGTTGGCTGTTGCAATGTCCAAATTAGCTTTTGCTTCTTCAATGGCATATCGGGTAGAAAGGCCTGTGAAAAGGGGGAAGGTCAAAGCGACGCCCACGCTCCATGATTGATACATGGATGCATCGCCCCCGGTGTAACCATAGTCGGCATTGCCTGAAAGCACGGGCAGATAACCTTTTTTATTCAGCTCAACACTTTTTTTCAGAGTGTCTTTTTTCAGACTCGCGGAAAGTATGTCCGGTCTGTTTTCATAAGCCCGGACAAGGGCGTCTTCAAAAGAAATATCCATCTGCGCAAGCTGAAATTCCTCCAGGACATCGTACTCGGGTGCGTTTATCACGCCCATGGCTTTATTTAAATTGACGCGGGCGATGCGCAGGGCATTCTGCGCCGAAATTAATTGGATGCGCGCATTACTGAGATTGACATCCGCACTGGTGACGTCTATTTTAGAAGTTTTACCTGTCTCAAAAAATGTTCTGGCAACTTCAAAATGCTGCTGGAACTGATTGACTGTCTCCACCGCTACGGTCTCACTCATTTTGGCTTTGAGAAGAGAATAGTAAGCCTCCTTTACGTTAAGAATAAGTGCGGAAGCGGTATCATGAAAATCAGCCTCGGCAGATTGTTTGCCTAACCTCTGTATTTCTACCGACGTAGCTGTTTTGCCAAAATCAAACAGTGTTTGTTTGAGGGTTAGTGCATTTACGTAATGATTGTAGGGGTCGCTCCTGATTGACATGGAGGCAGGACCTATACGTGAATACCCGGTTTGAAAATGGATCTGGGGATAAACCCTGCCCTGGCTTGACCGATTTTACTTTCGGATTGCCTGATAACGCCTGCAGCGGCATAAATTGCGGGATGATGCTTCAGGGCCATGTGAACACATTGCTGCAAACTCAGCACATCACCTTTTTGAATTGTATCAGCGGCCCAGAGGGATTTGCCGATCAGGAATAAAAATAAAATAAATATTACAATCAGATTATTCAATGTCATGGGATGAATGTGGCATGTCTTTAAAATATTTTGAATCATATCTTTAACATTATTCCAGAATAATTGTGATATTCAGTTGTTTCAAGTTCAAGATATTTTGTTTGCATACAATTTTAAAGATATCAATATCAAGTTTGATGCCATAATATATCTATAATATAACCATTTGTATTTATAGGATAAAATACAATAACATTTGGGAGAGTCAAGTGATTGTTTAATTAATCGGTTCATTATGATCCATAAACAATAACCGGCTGGATCTTTAGTAACCGCGCACTCTTTATGTACGAAACCGTTGGCATATCCAAATAAATGGTTTATAGGATAACGAAATTCAGAAAATATGTCGATTCAAAAATTACAGAAAGCAGGTGAGGATCATTTTTAATTACAAACTTTATCTTGAAAATATGAAGGCAGGTGCAAAAGGAATGAATCCTTTTCTGGATTATTTCGGCATTATTTTGACGGATTTGGCCGACGGGCGGGCCTGCTTCAGGATGCCTGTGCGCCCGGAGTATTTGCAGGGTGCCAAGACCATGCAGGGCGGTCTGATTGTCGCACTGGCCGACGAAGCTATCGCGCACGCCATGATGACACAACTGAGTCCCGATGAAGGTTTGACGACCATCGAACTCAAAAGTAATTTTCTGTCAGGCGTTGCCGATGGAGAATTGATTGCCGAAGCCTGCGTATTTAAAAAAGGACGCAATCTCATGATCGGAGACTGCCTGGTGACTAACACAGCGGGGAATAACATTTGCCGTGTATCAGCCACCTTCATGCTTTTAAGAAAAAAGCGGGGGAATGAGGTACGAGTATCGCAGCTATCGAAGCGCTCCAAGCGGCCGACCAATGGAAATAATCGAACCGCTGAACGAATCTGACTAGATGAAAATGTAAAATGAGCCCCCTGAAAATCATTTTCAGGGGGCTTTGAGTTTGAATGAAACGGAATTTTATTCAGGTATGAAATTGATATCGACACGACGGTTTTTCTGCCGTCCTTCTTCATTATCATTTGATGCAACGGGTCTGTTGACACCCGAGGCTCTTAACTCGACTTTAACGTTCTTGCTGATGCCCGTTTTTTGAACGGCAGCAGCAACATTGGATGCACGGTACAGAGAGATTAATAAATTGGCTGCTTCACTTGAACCGGTTGCATCAGAATATCCATCAATAATCAGACTTCCCTTCTGACCTTTGATTTTAGATAAGAACGCATTCAGTTTTGCGGCTTCCTGAGCTTTTAATGTTTTGCTTCCAATCTCAAAATAAACCGATTCAGACATTGTTCCACCGGTTGTTTGAGCAGGAGGAGCCGCTTTGGCCGGTTCCTGTACCTTTACGGGAGGCAGAGCGGCAGCCTTGGACGAGTCTTTTACTGCCGCAGGTTCAGCAGCGGTTTTCGGAACTGATGCGGCCGCGGAAGGTCCGTTTGATGGAGCGGCTTTAGCTGCCTGAGCTTTTTTTGCCGCGCAGGCTTTCCTTGATGTCTGGCGAACGCCGGCAACGGTTTTACTGGCGGATGTGTCAGCCGTGACAGCCGGAGTCTGTTCCGCTGCAGGAGGAACAACAACCGGTGCCGGTGCTGTTGCCGCGGATGTTGCGGGTGCAGGGGTTGCTGCAGGAGGCGCTCCGGTAGCATCTCTTAAAACAATGACTCTATTATCCGGAGATTCTTTACTGGATGCCCAAAGTTCGTTTTCATCTTCAACATAGAATTTCCAGTCAACTTCGGTGTTGGGCTCTAAAACCCAGGCACAGCATACTTTATTCACTAAAACCGGTTCGGCGGTTGGAGTTTTAGGAGGAGCCTTCTCTTCCTGAAGGGTCGCAAGGTCTGCCCGCGAAGGGAGACGCCAATCCGTAAATCCGGCCTGATTAATACCTTTAACGGTATCCATGATGTTGGCGGCGGTAATATCGGATACCGGATGAATGTACCATTGAAGGCCCGTTTTCGTATCAATGACGGTACCGTCCTTCATCTGATTGAAACGAATCTTAATCGGGTCAGCCAATACAAGAATTTTACCGGCTTCCAGTGTTTTGATTTTCTTGGTTACGTTTGTTTTCCATTTATCGGAAAGCAATGTAATGGTGTAATCAGAAGAAGGTGCGACGCCCTTTAAGAGGAAACTTCCGTCCGCGCCGGTTTTGGTCTCAAATTGTTCATAGCCCTGGGTCGGCTGAACTTGTTTGAAGATCATGGAAACGCCTGATACAGGCTTTCCTTTGCCATCGACGATCTTGCCTTGAACACTGGCTGTTTTTTCGCCGCAACCAAACAAAAACATGCTGATCAAAAGAACAAATAATAAGCGATACGCAATTTTCATAATGACTACTCCTTATTCAAGGTTGAATTGAACAA
>CAZDYR010000093.1:0-8250 GCA_964509625.1 uncultured Smithella sp.
AGGCGGCGTACAGCACAAAGCACAATTGATTGTCCAGTTTCAGAAATTCATCTTCACTCATGATCGCTCACAGTTATCGTATTTTCAGGTCGATCTCCCCGAAAAGCGTTTGCGTCTGTTTTTCGAGGAGCCCAAAACCCGTGTCCTTTCTGTAAACGATGTTTCCTTCTTTGTCCACCAGGATATACACCCGCTTTGAAACCGGCAACATGGGATGGCCGGTCTTGTAGAGCGCGGTGACAACGCCTTTTTCATCGGCAAGCAACGCGATCGACGTCAGCTGATGCTTGGTGATAAAGGCCCGGTGGGATTCGGCCTTGCCGCGATTGATCCCGAGAACCTTGATTTTACGATTTTCAAATTCCGCGATGTTTCGTTGAAACTCAACGAATTCGGACGTTCAATTGCGGCTGTCATCTTTGGGATAGAAGGCCAGCAAAACGCCGCGGTAATTGGCGAGTACTTCGCTTAACGTTACCTCATTGCCGTTTTGATCCGGCAGAGAAAACTCCGGGGCTTTCAATCCCACGTCTATTGAAGTCTTTTGCGCATCCATCGTGGCGCAGCCGCAAAGAAGCGCCAACACAAAAGCCACAACAATCATTTTTCTTTTCACCATTTTTACCTCCAGTTTTTTTGAAGTTATTTGACTTCCGGATGAGCTTCTTACACAACCGGGACATCCACGACAAAATGCAGATAGAGCCCCTCTTCCATGGAATGCAATGGAATCCAGTACGTGGCCAGGAGCCTGCTTTTCTCCCGGTTCACGATTCGCTGCCACACGTGCTCGGCCAGCGCCTTGTCCGCCAGACAATAATTTTTACATTTATCCGGATAGGGAGAAATGTCGCGGCACTTAACCCCCAATGGCACTCCCAGATCGCGCGCTGCCTGGTTGGCATCGATAATCTGGCGGCTTTTATGCAAAAGCAGCACCGGATGCGGAAAGCCGTCCCACATGTTCCGAAACGACTCCGAAATGTGACGACGCCGTTCATTTTTTCCTTCATTGCCGTTTTGATTCATTTTTTTATCCTTTCGTAAGAAACAGTCTTTTTATATTGATTACTATTATATTACACACAATAAAATATTCTAAAATATATATCAAGAAATTTTTTTAGGAATGATCTCAAGTGAATGTTTTTGTTTTACAAAGGGGAAAAATTGAAGATATTGTCAAGAATGAACGGTCTGTCTTCCCGCGATATTGATGCATTCCAGCTTTCGAGGCTGTATCGTAATTCAATTAACATCATAACCTTTCAGATCAGACATTCCTGGCAAGCGAAGTTTGACACGGAATCCATTATTATTAAATGGCTCTGAGTCCCGGCTGGATGCCTATCCCGCGCAGGTGTGGCCGGCACGACCGCTTTTTACCATTCTGACACAGTCTCTTCGCGGAAATGACATTTTAGTTATTTTTTCCGAGTTCATCAGATTTCTAAAACGAAAAGATCATTCCGGCGCGCGGCGGGCCTTGAGCTTTATAAGAAGCCTGGAATTCTAATCGACGCTGTTCACCCTTTCATACGATAGCGGAAAGAAGCAATGATATGCAAACGCGATGATTCATATTGTCAAGGCGGCCTGAAGGATACGAATCAGGGCTCAAGGATAAATCTAAAAGGTAACAATCAAAACGATAAGATTAATATGGATTATGGGTGCGTTTCAAGCTGGATCGGCCACCTTAATTTTCATTCAGTCTTCAGCCTTAAGTCTTGTAGCTTGCACATTGTGCCTACTGAGTCGCGCCGTAAAGAAAAGAAGCGGTGATATGAAGGCGAGAGAGATCGTATTGTTTGGGAAGCGGCCGGAAAGGCGCAGCCGATTGAATAACTTCCACTGTTCCCTGATCCACCTCGGGAATGCCGGAAGGCGCCGTTATCGATACGTGCGCCAGAGAACCGTCCGCGTTCAGCGTCATCAAAATACGGACTTCTCCCTTTTCGTTTTTCCGGTATACGCTTGAAGACACCCAGCGTTGCGTGATCTTCTTTTTCACCCCTGCCAGATAATCCGCGTATTTGATGTCGGAGGAGCCGATATCCACCGTGTCCTCACGCCCGGCTGAAGGCACCTGTTTGACTTCTTCCGTTTTCTGCGGCTCATTCTCCGTTTTTGGTTTTTCCTCCTCTTTTTTTGGCTCCTCGGCGGGCTGGGGCTGCGCGATGTTGACCATGAAAAGCTCCGCGGCTTTCACATGACTGCGCAGATCAATCATGCTGCTGACGCTAATCAGCACGACATGTCCGATAATGGATATGATGACCGGCAAAAGAAATATTTTTTTTAAATCCATTGGCTCTCGCTTTGACTAAATCATATACGGCATTTGCCTCAAAATCAACAATATGATAACCGGAAAGTGATTTGAAATACGGTGAAACATACAAATGATGATGACGGCTGAAGACTACATGAAAATTGCCCTGGCCGAAGCGCGTAAAGCTTCGGCACAAGACGAGGTGCCGGTTGGCGCGGTGCTGGTGCAGGATGGCCGGATTCTGGCGCAGACGCATAACGCGCCCATTACCGCCAACGACCCTTCCGCCCACGCGGAAATGCTGGCTATCCGCAAGGCCTGCGAAGCAGCGGGCAACTACCGCCTGACGCAAGCAGAACTCTATGTGACGCTTGAACCTTGCGTGATGTGCGCCGGCGCCATTCTCCAGGCGAGACTGTCGCGGGTTTTTTTCGGCACGCGGGATCCGAAAGCCGGAGCCGTGACATCTCTCTATCAAATTTTAAATGACAGCCGTCTGAATCATCGGGTGGAGGTAACAGACGGAATTTTAAAGGAAGAATGCGCGGAAATTTTGAGTAGATTTTTTAAGGAAAAGAGGATAAAAGCCGAGTCGGCAATTGAATAGGATGCATGAAGCAGAAGGACGGGGCCTGGGTGTGTTTGCCCGCTAAGTATGGCGCTCTTTTAAAATATTTGAAAAATAAGCAGTTACAGCTTTATTACAAACGCGGAGAGATGTCTGAGTGGCCGAAGGAGCACGACTGGAAATCGTGTGTACGCCCACAAAGGTGTACCGCGGGTTCGAATCCCGCTCTCTCCGCCAGAACATGTGGCAGAGACGTTGTTCTGCAGCGTCTCTGCCATTTTGATGATCATTGAAAAACCGGAGAGTTACCGAAGTGGTCGTAACGGGATCGACTCGAAATCGATTTAGGGGCCACAAGCTCCTACGGGGGTTCGAATCCCCCACTCTCCGCCAGATTTAATAAAAAATGACATTGTATTGAACATCTCTCACGCATCGTCGTTCCCCTCAGACCGGTAAACAAAATTTGGGTTGATTCCTGTCCATTTATCCATTAAGAGTCTGATTCAGGCAGTACATTTTAAAGTATGGCCGGGTCCCGTACAACGAAGGCTTGTGAACCCCGTCAGGTCCGGAAGGAAGCAGCGGCAGCAAATCCCATCGTGTGTTGCGGTAAACCCGGTCACCATTTAAATGAATCAGCGCTGTAAAAAATCAACGCAATGAGGATCATTTGGATTATCTGGTTTTAGCACGAAAATTTCGTCCGCAGACCTTTGATCAAGTGGCGGGTCAGGAACCCGTGGTCCGAACCCTGAGCAATGCCATCGGCCAGGGACGCATCGGACACGCGTTTCTGTTTGCCGGCCCCCGGGGCGTCGGCAAAACATCCGTGGCCAGAATTCTTGCCAAATCGCTGAATTGCGAGACAGGACCGACAGCGACCCCCTGCAACATTTGCCCGAACTGCCGTGAAATAACCGACGGAACATCGATGGACGTGCGGGAGATCGACGGCGCCTCCAACCGCGGCATTGACGAGATACGCGAGCTTCGTGAAAACGTCAAATTCGCCCCGGCCGCCTCAAAATATAAAATCTACATTATCGACGAAGTCCACATGCTGACGCGCGAAGCTTTCAACGCGCTTTTAAAAACACTGGAAGAACCGCCCGGGCACGTTATCTTCATTTTCGCCACCACGGAAAACCACAAAGTCCCGGCCACGATTCTGTCGCGCTGCCAGTGCTATGATTTCCGCCGTATTTCACTGGGCCAGATCGCGGCCAATTTAGGCAAAGTCGCCCAGGCCGAAGGCATCACCATCAGCCCGACGGCCCTTTCCTGGATTGCCGAAGCCGGTGACGGCTCCATGCGCGACGCGCAGAGTATTTTCGATCAGGTTATTTCCTACGCGGGTCTGAATATTCCCGACGACGACGTGGAAGACATCCTGGGCCTTGCGGACCGCAAATACCTCTATCGCCTGTCCGAAGCCGTCATAGGCCGTGATGCCGGCGCCTGCCTGCTGATTCTGGAAGAAGCATACCTGGCCGGCATTGACATGAAGCACTTTTATTCGATGCTTTTGAAACATTTCCGCAATCTCCTTCTGGTCAAAATTGCCGCCGACGGAAGTTCGTCTTTTGACATCGCGCCGGAACAAGTGGAAAAGATTAAAAATCAAATACAAAATATCTCCTGTGAAACCCTGCAGCGTTATCTGGACATCCTGCTTAACGAAGCCGACAGTCTGCGCCGCAGCCAGGAAGTCCGGATGAAAATCGAAACCATTCTGGTGAGATTGGCCTATCTGCAGCCGGTTCTCCCGGTGGGTGAAATTCTTTCAACACTTGAATCGCTGGAGCAGAGACTTCAGAATGAATTGCCGGTTTCCGGCATAAAGGCTGACGCAGAGCTTTCCGCAAAACAAAAGAACTCTGATCCGGCACAAGCCGGCAACGTCCGTAAACCCGCGGAACCGATCCGGCAACAGGACACGGTTGAAGGAATGTCTTACCCGAAGCCTCAGCCGGCTGACGATTTGAAAAGATTCATCAAAAGAGAAAATCCGCCGCTGGGAGCGAAAATTGACACGGCTGAAATTCTGGGGATGGACAATGGCTGTTTGACACTGGGCTTTCCCAACGGCTATGTTTTTCTCGACACCCTGATGGAAAAGCCGCAAAAGGAAGAACTGGAAAGAATCGCGGGTCTTTATTACTCGCAAAAAGTTTCCCTGGCGTTTAAAACCATCGAAACGCCAAAAACCAACGGCAACGGCGGTTCACGTAACACTAAAACAAACACCTTAAACGATATCAAGCGGGAGGCCATGAATTCGCCGCATTTTCAGAAAGTGCTCTCCCAGTTTGAAGGAGCGGAATTGATCGACATTAAACCAATTATTGATAAAAAGCAGGGGGGATAAAAAAGTGCAAAACATCGGCAACATCATGAAACAAGCCAAAAAAATGCAGGAGAAGATGACGCGTCTCCAGGAGGAACTCGAAACCCGGACGGTTGAAGCGCAGGCCGGCGGCGGCATGGTACGGGTGATCGTCAACGGGAAGTTTGAAGTTGTTTCTCTGAAAATTGAAAAAGAAGTCGTTAATCCCGAAGACATTGAAATGCTCCAGGACCTGATTGCCGCGGCAGTGAATGAGGGCATTCGCAAGTCGCAGGAAATGGCTTCCTCGGAAATGGCGAAGATTACGGGCGGACTCGGCATTCCCGGAATGGGCATGTAAGGCGGCACATGAAATCCTACGCGCAACCCATTAAACGTTTGATAGCAGAGCTGGCTAAGCTTCCGGGAATCGGTGAGAAGACGGCGGCGCGCCTGGCCAACTATATTTTGCGCGCCACGCCCGACGATGTGGAAAAGCTGGCGGAAAGCCTGGTCGAAGTTAAACGAAAAATCCGACTTTGCCGGATCTGCCTCAATCCCACGGAAGAAGACGTCTGCCACATCTGCAGCGATCCCGGCCGCGACGGGCATGTGATCTGCGTGGTCGAAGAACCGGACGCTTTGGCCGCCATCGAGGAAAGCGGCGTTTTCCAAGGCACCTACCATGTTCTTCACGGCGCTCTGGCGCCGCTCGACGGCATCGGTCCTGATAATCTGCGTTTGGGAGAACTGCAAACGAGAGTACAAGACGGACAGATCGAGGAGCTGATTCTGGCCACCAATCCCAACGTCCACGGCGAAGCCACCGCCCTTTTGATCACACGGATGTTCAAGGATTCCAATATCCGGATTACCCGTATCGCCATGGGCGTCCCGATGGGCGGAGATTTGAAATACGTGGATAAGATGACGATCTCGAAATCTTTGGAATTCCGGCGAGGCATGTAGCATGGCACCTGAAAACAGCCATATGCGTCGTTGCACTTCACCTTCCGTCGCTGCGGCCTACAAAAAGTAGGCCTCGCTCCGTAAGATTCGTGCGCCTTGCCTCTGACTGTTTTGAGGCGTCATGTGGATAGTGGGAAAAAGAAATATCTCATGGAAAATAAAAAAATAAATACTTTACGGCGTATCAACTCCAAGCGCGTCACTGAGACTGTGAAAAAGCTTTTTATTGAAGCCAACACCTGCCTCCAGGCGGATGTCGTGTCGTCGCTTCACAAAGCGTTAAAAAACGAAGAATCGCCCATCGGGAAGCAGGTTCTGAAGAAAATTCTGGAAAACGCCCGGATCGCCCGCACGAATGCCATGCCCATCTGCCAGGATACCGGGCTGGCTGTTTTGTTTGTGGAAGTCGGGCAGGAACTCCGGATTACGGGAGGTGATTTACGCACGGCCATCGAAGATGGTGTCCGGCAGGCCTATTCAGACGGTGACTTGCGCAAATCTCTGTGTGATCCGTTGACCCGAACAAACACGGGTGACAACACACCGGCAATCATTCACATGGATATTGTTCCCGGCAGTCAGCTTAAGATAACAGCCATGCCCAAAGGCGGCGGCAGCGAAAACATGAGTGCGGCCAAAATGCTTACACCTTCAATGGGAATAGAGGGCATTAAGAAATTCGTACTGGAAACCGTAGAGAAGGCCGGGGCAAATCCGTGTCCGCCGATTATTGTCGGCGTCGGCATCGGCGGGTCGCTCGAGCAGGCCTGCCTTCTGGCCAAAAAAGCGCTTCTGCGGCCGGTGGGCAAAAAAAATAAAAAAGACAAGCGCCTGTTCCAAATAGAAAGCGAACTTCTTGAGCGGATCAACGCCCTGGGCATCGGCCCCGCAGGCATGGGCGGCAGGGTGACGGCTCTGGCCGTTCACACGGAGATGATGCCCTGCCATATCGCCTCTCTTCCTGTGGCGGTTAATATTCAGTGCCACGTCGCCAGGCATACGGAAATTTTATTATGAGCAGCTTGAACTTAGCAGAAGAAATATCTCCCATTCAGATTGAAACGCCGCTTTCAGCTAAGATTTGCGCCTCCTTGCGCGCGGGCGACATGGTCCTTTTGAGCGGTGAAGTTTTTACTGCCCGTGACGCGGCCCATCGCCGGATGTATGAGGCCATCAATAAGAGCCTGCCCTTACCTATCGATTTGAAGACGGCTACCATTTTTTATGCCGCGCCGTCTCCGACACCAATAGGCAAGGTGATCGGTTCCATAGGGCCGACAACCAGCTACCGTATGGATACTTTTACGCCTCTGCTCATTGAACAGGGCTTAAAAGGCATGATCGGCAAGGGCAACCGGTCACCGGAGGTTGTTGAGGCTATCCGGCAATTTAAGGCTGTGTATTTCGGCGCGATCGGAGGCATCGCCGCGCTCACCGCTCAATGCGTGAAAAGAATGGAACTGATCGCATACAAAGACCTGGGCCCGGAAGCCATCCGAAAACTGACGGTTGTTGACCTCCCGCTTGTCGTCATCAACGACTCCGAAGGCAATGATTTATATCTGTCGGAACAAAACAAGTGGCGCATCCTTTTGTAATATCAATCAATTTCTGAAATTGAGAAAAGATATTGACTCCAAAAACCATCTATATTATGGAGAGCGGTCATTTTCTGTAAAGTTTATGAAGGAGAAATTGTTACATGATAGAAGTCAGATGGCATGGCCGGGGCGGTCAGGGAGCGGTAACATCGGTGGAATTGCTGGCAGTATCAGCCATTGCGGCCGGGAAATACGCTCAGGGATTTCCCAGTTTCGGCCCGGAAAGAAGAGGGGCGCCCGTCGCGGCGTTTACCCGTATTGATGACAAGAAAATCAACGTACGTTCGGGCATTTACGAACCGGACGTCGTCCTGGTGCTTGACTCCAGCCTGATCGGTCTGGTCAACGTCACCGACGGATTAAAACCTAGCGGTAAACTCATCGTCAACACACCGAAATCACCCGAAGAGATTCGCAAAGAGCTGAACTTCAACGGTACGGTCGCCACGGTGGACGGCACCGGCATCGCGCGCAAGGAAATGGGCGTTCCCATTGCCAACACCACGAT
>CAZDYR010000094.1:0-8249 GCA_964509625.1 uncultured Smithella sp.
CTGTCGGCGCCCACGACCAGGTCTCCGGGAAGGACAATGCCTTTTTCCGGCAGAAGCGCGTGTTCCACGCCCACCTGTCCTCCTTCATAGAAATGCACCACGCCGTGCTCTATGGCGAACTCCCGCACGGTTTTGCACTGCTGGGCCGAGCTGATGTCCTTGTTTGGCGTAAAATGATCCAGCACCAGGGCGACTTTATTCTGATCAAAAACTTTTTTGCCGCCGGCGGCCCGGAATTCCCGGATCGCGATGGGCGCGGTGATGTCGTTGCCCAGAGCAATATCGACTTTGGCGTTGATGAGTTGTCCGGGGATGATTTCCCGGAGATCCGTATGCGCCATTAAAATTTTTTCTGTTATGGTATTTCCCACGTCATGAACTCCTTAACTGACAAAAGACTTCCTTTAAAAAATGAAAAAGAGAAGTTGTCATTACCCTATTTTTCAGCTTAAATCAACCACCACACGGCAAAAGGTTGAGAGATGAAATCAATATCATTAAAATCGCATCAAACAATGCGGAATGAACGCCCGTCCCGCGTGAGCGGGATTCAGCTTCAACCTTCTTCCACTTTCACTTTGCGGACGTTGTCTTTCAGGAACTCCAGTCGGTTGAGCGCGTTGATGTAGGCCTTGGCCGAGGCGACGATGACGTCCGGATGCGCGCCGCGACCGACCACGGAATGACCGTTGTACTGGAGCTGAACCATTGTCTCACCCTGCGCGTCCGACCCGCCGGTGATCGCGTTGACCGCGTATTTCATCAGCGGATAATTGGTTTTGGTGATGTTGCGGATGGCCGCGAACGTGGCGTCCACCGGGCCGTTGCCGAAGCCCGCGTCGCGCACAAGTTCCTTGCCCACCCGCATTTCCATGGTGGCCGTTGGAATGGCCACGTTGCCGCTCACCACGTTTAAGTATTTCAAATCGTATTTTTCTTCACCCCGGTAGATTTCCTCATACAGAATGGCTTCCAGGTCTTCATCGTAAATGTCTTTTTTGATGTCGGCAAGCGTCTTGACCTTGGCCGCCACGCGATTAAGCTGCTCGTCATTGAGGGCATAGCCCATTTTTTTCAAATGGTGCGCGATGGCGGCGCGCCCGGAATGCTTGCCTAAAACGATGTGCGTATCCGAGATGCCGACGGACTTCGGCGTCATAATCTCATAGGTGATTTTTTCTTTAATCAGGCCGTCCTGATGGATGCCGGATTCATGCGCGAAGGCGTTGGCGCCCACGATGGCCTTGTTGGGCTGCACGGGGATGCCGGTAATCTGCGTGAGCAGGCGCGACGTCTTGTAAATCTGGTCGGTCTTGATTCTTGTGTAGAGACCATAAAGATCTTTGCGTGTGGCGAGCGCCATGACGATTTCCTCCATCGCCGTGTTGCCGGCGCGCTCCCCGATGCCGTTGATCGTGCATTCAACCTGCCGGGCGCCATTGCGGATCGCGGCCAGCGAATTGGCCACCGCCAGCCCGAGATCGTTATGGCAATGAACGGAAATAATTGTGTTCCCCATGTTCTTGACATGCGCGAAAAGATAGGCGATCAGATTGCCGAATTCCTCGGGAATCGCGTAGCCGACCGTGTCGGGAATGTTAACGGTGACGGCGCCCGCGTCGATGACGGCGGAAACCATGTCGACCAGATAGTCTTTGTCCGACCGCGTGGCGTCCATGGGTGAAAATTCAACGTTGGGGGTATAGGAGCGCGCCAGTTTGACGGCGGCAACGGCTTCCCTGAGTACCTGTTCCCGGCTTTTCTTGAGCTGGTATTTGAGGTGAATGTCCGAAGACGAAATAAACGTGTGGATGCGCGGGTGCGCGGCATTCTTGATGGCCTGCCAGGCGCGGTCAATATCCTGTTTGTTGGCGCGCGCCAGCCCCGCGACCTGCGACTTTTTGATTTCGCGGGCGATCTGGCGGACTGCGTCGAAATCTCCGTCGGAAGCAATGGGGAATCCCGCTTCGATAATATCCACGCCCATTTTTTCCAGTTGCCGGGCCAGAAGCAGTTTTTCTTCCGTGTTCATGCTGTTGCCGGGCGACTGTTCACCGTCGCGAAGCGACGTATCGAAAATATAGACGTGATTTTTATCCTTCTTCATAAGAATCTCCTTTCAATGAGACTTTAATATTGTTTTTGTTCCGGCAAAAATCCCTGATGCGCGGGGTTGTTTAACGGACTCATTTTGCCGTGCGTCGTGTGTTTTGTTTAACTGCATAAAACCGGCAACATTGTCATTCCCGCGCGCAGACTGTGCCGTCATTCCTTGATGGTGATAACCATTCAGGTCACACGTTCCGGGCAAGCGGAGCGCGACACGGAATCCAGGAATATTGATGAGCTCCGGATTCCGGCTGTTTGCCGGAATGGCGGACTATTTTAAAGGCCCGGCTTTGCCTGCACCTTTAGCGCCTCACGAAAAAAAGGCCGTGGGTTCTGCTGCCCACGGCCTTTTTAGGTAATCTGCTATTTTGAGAGTTCAGCGACGACCTAAAAGCGACGGGCAGGCGGCCTTAAGTAACAGGCGCAACAGGGCGAGGCCCAGAAGCAGGGTCAGAAGCGCGCATGCCATAGTCGTTGTTGCCGTAAAACTGAACATCAGTACTATCCTTTAAACTCGTATGAAAGTATGTCGGGTCTTTTAATGCAAAACTTGAATGTTGTCAAAATATTTTTTCTGTCGACCGCCTTGCAGGATGGGGGCGGGCTATGAAATGAAGGTTATTTTTGTATTTCAATCCATCGAAGCGGGGACGGAAAATCAGCCCTCATCGGGCTTAAGCGGAATGGAAATAAAAAGAGGGGAGCTTCCGGCTCCCCTCTTTGAAAGGAAGGATGGGTGCATTGGTTATGGACAACCCATTCCTAGTCCGGGGCCATGTCCCGGGCCGAAATCGCCCTGGCCCCTCATGCCGCCGCGGGGTCCGAAACCGGAACCTCTGCCCCAGCCTGTGTTGGCCAGTTTTTCCCTTTGTTCCGGTGTCAAAACCTTGTTCATTTCGAATCTCAGGGCGGTTACTTTGTCTTCCATTTCATTGCGCAATGTTCTTAATTCTTTCTGGACGGCTGTGATCTTGTCCTTGTCGGGATTGGTCTGTAGCCAGAGTCTGCGCAGTTCAACGGATTTGTCAAAGATCTTTTCCCGAAGCGGTCTGGTCTCCTTGTAATTGGCATCCCGCAGGGCTTCAATCTTTGCGTTCTGATCAGTGGTTAAATTCAGTTTCTCCAGAGCTGCTTCCCGGCAGGGTCTGTCCCCTTTACCTCTCCCGAAACCGGGGCCCCAGGCAAACGCCTGAGAAGCTAAAAGCAAGCCCAACACAACGGCTGTTAGTGTTAAAGTTAATTTTCTCATCGTACGTCTCCTTTTGTATATTTTTTGCTAACCATTCAGACGTTATAAGAGCAATTGATATGCCATGTAGTATATGTAATTGTAATTATTAAATAAGTATAAAAAATAAGTAAATAGTGTTTGCCTTTTATCTTCAATGAATGGATAATAGGTACCCGATTTAAGTATCCAAGTGGACCAATTGTATCCAGTAAATTTCAGGAGCACGCGAGATGCGGAAAGAAAAGAAGAAAAGAATCCGATTTGATATTTCCGCGTGGGTTGCTCTTAGCGCGGTTGCCGTTTTGGTTGCTATACTGGGCATGATGATTTTCATGCAGTATCAGCAAAGAAAGAATCAGGCGGTAACCCTGTTTGTGGAAAAGGGAGCCACGCTGATTCAATCCTTTGAGGCCGGCTTGCGCGGCCGGTCAGACCGGGAACCGGGCATCTTCCATATTCAGAAACTGCTTATGGAAACCGCCCAGCAACCGGATATCGATTACATGATTGTGACGGACGGTAAGGGAAATATTGTGGCGGACAGCGATCCCGCCATGCTGGGTACCGGCTACGGTCTGGATCTGGATGTGAACAAAAACGCGGACAGCAGGCACATTCGCTGGCGGCAGACAGCCAATCCCGAAGGCGCTGATACGTTTGAGGTTTATCGGGGGATTGCCACGGGTCTTGGCGGCTCCGGGGATGGTGAACCTGCCGCCCTGATTGTTTTTGTCGGCTTTAACATGGGTAAAATTGAAAAGGCATCCCGTGAGGATGCGTTGCGGAAGGCAATATTTGCGCTGATTCTTGTATTGATCGGATCTCTGGCTATTGTCTCCCTTTTCCTGGTTCAGGCCTATCGCCTGACACGTGCCTCTCTTTCACGCATAACCGTTTTTTCCGAAGCCCTCGTGAAAAATATGCCCATCGCGCTTCTGGCGGTGGATAAAGCGGGTAAAATTATGGCCTGCAATGAGCAGGCAAACGGCCTGCTTACCGATTCCGGTTCCGGCGCGGTGGGACGGGAAGCGAGCCAGCTCCTGCCTGCCGCGTTTACGCGACTGCTGGCTAAAATTGATCAGCAGAACGGACTGGTTGAAGAAGACATTGCTATTCCCTCCGCAGAGAACGGTTCCCGGATGTGGGAGGTTATCGCGGCGGCTTTCGCCGACGATGATGTTCCGGAAGGCAAAATTCTGCTGGCCCGGAATGTGACGGCAGTCAGGAGAATGGAACAGGAGATTGCCCGCAGCAGACACTTAAACGCCATCGGATCGCTTGCAGCCGGTGTGGCGCATGAAATCCGCAATCCGCTCAGCTCCATTAAGGGATTTGCCGTCTACTTCAGGCAAAGGCTTACCGGAAATAAGGAAGATGAAGAAACGGCGGACATCATGATCGCGGAAACGGAAAGGCTCAACCGGGTTATCAGCCAGCTGATTGAATTTGCCCGGCCGATGGCGTTAAAAAAAGAGCCGGCAAATCTGACGGATCTCGTCAGGCACACGGTCAGACTGATAGAGGCCGAGGCTCGAGCAAATGCCGTTGAAATCATCGTAGGCGCAAATGAGCCTTTACCGCAGGTGGAACTTGATCCGGATAAAATCAAGCAGGTTCTGCTCAATATCTGCCTTAACGCCCTGGCGGCCATGCCGGCGGGCGGCAGACTGACCATTGATCTGGCGGGGCGAAACGGTTTTATGGAAGTAACGGTTTCCGATACCGGCGAGGGCATCAAGAAAGAAGACCTGCCGCGAATTTACGATCCCTATTTCACGTCCAAGCCCGCCGGAACCGGACTGGGACTGGCCGTCGCGCAGAAGATCATGGACGCGCACGGCGGCTTTATTCACCTGGAGAGTCAAACGGGAAAGGGGACCCGGGCGACGCTGCGTTTTTCTTTGTCGGCAAAAGAGAGGATGGATCAATGAAAAAGAGGCTGGAAGTTCTGATTGTGGATGATGATGCCGCCCATCGCGTCATGCTGAAAAGGCTCATTAGCACCTGGGGGTACGACGTGTTTGAGGCGGACGACGGCGCGGCGGCGATTGAAGAAGTCAGCCGCCGGTCTTTTGATCTGATCCTGATGGACGTCCGGATGATGAACGTATCGGGCATTGAGGCCCTCGAGCAGATCAAAAAAATAAATTCCGCCATTCCGGTCATGATTATGACGGCCTACGCCTCGGTGGAAACGGCGGTCAGCGCGCTTAAAAAAGGCGCCTACGATTATCTTACCAAGCCGCTGGATTTTGATGAACTGCAGATCAAGATCGGCCGGGCGACCGAAAACAGCTTGCAGAAACAGGAAATCGAATATCTCAAAGAACGACTGGGCGAAAAATTTGACCGTCGAAACATCATTGGCCAGAGTGCCGCGATGGTCAAACTGCTGGAAATGGTGGAACAGGTGGCTCCGACACAGGCCACGATTCTGATCACCGGTGAATCGGGCACCGGCAAAGAAATTATAGCCAATGCCATTCACTTAAACAGCAACCGCAGGCAGGCGCCCTTTGTGAAAATAAACTGCGCGGCGCTGACCGAAACCCTTCTGGAGTCGGAACTTTTCGGTCATGAAAAAGGCGCGTTTACCGGCGCTGACCGCAAAAGAGAAGGGAAATTTGTGCAGGCCGACGGCGGCAGCATTTTTCTGGATGAAGTGAGTGAAATGTCGCCCGCCATGCAGGTGAAGCTCCTGCGGGTTCTGCAGGAACGGGAACTGACGCGCGTGGGCGGGTCGGAAGTGGTCAAGGTGGATGTCCGCGTGATCGCCGCCTCCAACAAGGATTTGAAAAAGGAGATTCAGCAGGGACGGTTCCGTGAAGATCTGTACTACCGGCTGAATGTTGTGGCGCTGGCCTTGCCGCCTCTGCGCGAAAGACGTGAAGACATTCCGCTGATGGCTCAGCACTTCCTGAAGCTGTTTGCCGAAAAAAATGCCAAAACCATTTCCGGTTTCACGCCGCGGGGGCTGCAAAAGCTGGGGACCTACGCTTGGCCCGGCAATGTCCGCGAATTGATGAATGCGGTGGAGCGGGCTGTTGTTTTGTCCCGAAATAACACGGTGGATGAAGACGAGCTGGTTTTCCCGATGGCGGACCAGGTTTCATCCCATGATGGTCTGAATGGAAGCGCCGCCGGGCAGCCGGGCAGTTTGGAAAATCTGCCGCTTGAGGAAGTGGAAAAAAGAAGCATTCTGGAGACGCTTCAGGCAGCAGACGGCAATAAAAGCGAGGCCGCGCGGCGCCTGGGCATCACCCGCAAAACGCTGCGCAAGAAGCTGGAGAAGTATGAAGAAAAAAAATGATATGATGAGACGGCGTTCATCAAGACGCCATGGGCAGCCGGATTGATTTGCGCCTTTAAACCGACCGCGATTGCCGTCGCGACTTTATTTTTCTCCGTCTTTCTTCAAAGAGATATTTTGCGTAGAAAAATCGATTGACCAACCCACCCTTCAGGCCAATGCACGAATAAGTGTCCGGGGTTGAGCGGACGCCGTATTTTTGTAAAATGGCTGTTAATTCATCCATCGGTTTGATCTTAAATCTTGAATAATCAGACCCGACGGGTTTCGTGTGGCGCGCAACAACTGCGTCAATAACAGCGATCTTGTCTTTCGGATAGTTCAGCCGATGCGACCAGGACGCGTCCAATCCCCATCCGGATTCTGAAAGATCAAAATCATCCTGCAGAAACAAGAGCGATTGGACGTCAAACAACGGCATCATGACTTCAACAAAATTTGTAAACCGCAATTTAAGCCCCTTTCCGGGCCGGGTGATCTCATGAGAAACATGACCGTCGGAAGCAAGGACAGCGGGTTGACAAATCAACAAACGATGGTCTTTCGCTATGGTAAAGAGGCTGTTCAAGTCATCCGTTGATATCGAGATATCATCATCGGGGAGCCAGACATAATGATATTGTGAGACCCGTTCATGATGGTGAATAATAAATGATTTGATTAAAGGAAACTTTTGGCCTTTTTGCCGAATACACATCCATGCGTCTTTCGCGTAATCGGAAAAAACAGCGTCGCTGCTTCCGTAATAGATCAGGATTAAGTCAAATTGAGGGTTATGGCGGATCCATTCTTTATGGCGGGAATGATCTCCGACAACCGCCAGGACGAGATTTTTATTGCGCATGATGTGTTTTCCAGCCAGCTCCCAATTGATGAAATACGCGTTTAATCCCGCTCGCGCGGGACGAGAGTGAATTCTCCGCAGCTTGCTGCGATATAACAATGTTCATTTCATACCTCGACAGCTTGCTGCGAGGTGGTTGATTCAATCTCCACCCCCCAACCTGTATATTCAACCGATAAAAATTTTTATTTCGCATAGTTGACGAATTTCCGGCTGCGGGCAACCAGACATAAAATCATCGATGATCCTGTTTACAGAGCCCGTGTTGATGCCGACCACACCAGCGGACAGGAGATTATTCGGATTTGACGAATTTTTTTTCTTGAATGATGACAGGCTTTCCGCAGGCACGGCATGTAACCCCTGATCTGGAACCGAGCGTTGAAATTTTGATGCCGCAATAGGGGCAAGGGCCCGTGATGATATGGCGGGCTATAAACGGGTACGCAATGCCGGCCAGTATGAGCGGAATGCCAATGATCAGGCCGATTCCCGTGAAACTGACCAAAACGCCTATGACCATTAAAATAAAACCCGCCGCCGTTGCCGTCAGCCATCCAACAGGACCGGTCTTGCCTTTTGTTTTATTCGTCTCCGTTGATTGGTCATGATCCATAAAGTACCTCCTGTTGATGCTAAAAAGGATTTCTATTCCCATTCAAACTTCATGAGTTCCAGACCGTCACAGGCAGGGTTTTTAGGCTGAGAGAATGATTTTTGCATTTCCCCGATCTGTGAATGGCCAAGTCCATTTT
>CAZDYR010000095.1:0-2160 GCA_964509625.1 uncultured Smithella sp.
GACCGGAACCGGGAAAACAGCCGCTTTTGTGTTGCCGATTTTACAGCGTCTGATGCGGGGACAGCGCGGCCATATTCGCGCTCTGATCATTGCGCCGACGCGGGAATTAAGTGAACAGACCCATGAAGCGATACAGCAGCTGGGACGAAAGACAGGGCTTTGCAGCACCTCCATCTATGGCGGTGTCAGCATTAATACCCAAATCAATCGATTACGCTCACGCGTCGATATTGTTTCGGCTTGTCCCGGTCGCCTGCTGGATCATATCGGCCGCGGCACGCTGGATTTGTCACACGTGGAAGTTCTGGTGCTGGATGAAGCAGACCACATGTTTGACATGGGTTTTCTGCCGGATGTCCGCAGAATTGTCAAGCATCTGCCGGCTCACCGTCAGACGCTGCTTTTCTCCGCCACGATGCCCGGTGAGATTCGCAGTCTGGCCGATGACCTGTTGATTGATCCGGTTCATATTGAGATTGGAAATACGGCTCCGGTGATGACCGTGTCTCACAGTTTTTATCCGGTTCAAATGGAGCAGAAAACAGCCTTGCTCAAGGATATTCTCGAGAAGACGGATACCCAGTCCGTGCTGGTCTTTACCCGAACCAAATCGCGCGCAAAAAGCTTGGCTGAGCAATTAAATAGAATCGGGCACAAAGTAACGTCGCTGCATGGTAATCTTACTCAGCAGAAACGCAAGCAGTCTCTCGATGGATTTCGGGATGGGCGTTATGAAGTGATGATCGCGACGGATATTGCCGCGCGCGGTATTGACGTGACCCGTATATCACATGTGATTAACTATGATATGCCGGCTACCGCGGATGCTTATACCCACCGGATCGGCAGAACCGGCCGGGCTTCAAAGACCGGGGATGCGTTTACCTTTATCACCGGGCAGGACGGCGATCTGTTGCGCTCGCTGAAAAAAATGCTGGGAGAAAAATTGCATTATCAGAACGTCGAAGGATTAACCGTAAGCCCGTCGCTCTGTGAAGCGACAGGAGGGCGCACCCATCAGTTGACAAGACCCAATAACAGCGGGAGAAAACTTTTTTCATCAAGAACGCCGCAAACCAGAAGGCCCGGTCATCGTTCTTTTAAGGATGCCGATCGTATGTCCTGGTCGCCTCGCGCGCCGCAAGCGGCATAACCATATCAATCCATGCAGGGGGCTAAAGTATTATGATGCTTTGGCCTCCTGCATCAATAATGCCATCTGCGCATCCTTATCCTTCCACAAATCCTGTACCCATTGCTGAAAGGCGGCCTGGAATTCCTTGTCCCCTTCATAATCACCATTCAGAAATTGCGGAGGGATGTTCCGGGAAGAAATTCTCACAACAACCCTTCTCACTTTGCCGCATAAAAATCCCCAGAACGTCGGGATGCCGTCCGGGTAAACAATCGTAATATTCAGCAGAGAATTAAATTTATCTCCCAGCACGCTCAAGGCCAGCGCAATACCGCCCGCTTTGGGCTTCAGCAGGTATTGATAGGGCGAATTCTGCCGGGCATGCTTCGCCGTCGTAAATCGAGTTCCTTCCAGAAAGTTCATCACACTGGTTGGCATGTGCGTAAATTTCACGCAGGCCTTGCGGGTGGTTTCAAAATCCTTTCCTTTCTGTCCGGGATGTTTTTTCAGGTATTCAACGCTGTGGCGGCGCAGAAAGGGAAAGTCCAGCGCCCACCAGGCCAGCCCCATCAAGGGCACCCAGATTAATTCGCGCTTCAAGAAAAATTTCATGAGCGGGATGCGTCGATTCAGCAGTTTTTGCAGAACAAAAATATCCGCCCAGGACTGATGATTGCTGACCACCAGATACCAGCCCCGGTAATTTAAGTCGTCCAGTCCCTGCACGTCCCAAACTGTTTTTTGGGTCAGTTTCATCCACAAACAGTTGCCGGCTATCCAGTTTTCAGCAATCCACAGAAGGATCTTATCAAACAATCGGGTCATCGGGGCAAGAGGCAACAAGAACTTCATAAAGGAAAAAATAAACAAAATGGTTACCCAGAAGATAACATTCAAAGCCAGCAAAAACATGGCTATCGACCCTACCAGCCAGGCGGGCAGAAAATTCAGCATGGTTCAGCTCCGTTCAACGCATTATTGGCAACGCTTAGCATGTGTTGATGGATTGGTCAAAGCATTACTGA
>CAZDYR010000095.1:2260-8230 GCA_964509625.1 uncultured Smithella sp.
TGCAAAATGAATAAAAGCGAAGCGCTGCGCCTCGAAATGAACATCAAAAAAACGCCCAAAGCCGAAAAGCTTGCTTATTTGGAAAGCAGCGCGCCGGCAAACAGGATTCCATCTTGAGAATCACCGGGCCTATGAGTGATCCTTTGAAAAATATTGACACGATAGGGAATTCTGCTAAGTTGTTGCCGGTGATCCGGCAATGCCGGGCACATCGTAAAAGCATCATAACCGTAAAATAAATCATCAATTTCAGATATGGGGGTGTAAAAATGATGAATGGACAGAAAATACCCGGGAAAACGGTGGTCATCGTTATTGTGGCAGCCGTGGTCCTCTTATTGGTTATAGCGACTTATTTCGGAGTGGATGCCGGCGAACGGGGTGTGGTTCTGCGTTTCGGGGAAGTGAACCGCGTGGTTGATCCGGGGCCTCATTTCAAAATACCGATGGCGGAAGAAGTTGTGCACATGTCCGTGCGGGTTGAGAAAACAACGACCAAGACGGAAGCGGCCAGTCGTGATCTTCAGGTGGTTCAGACCACCATGGTTCTGAACTACAATCTCGAGCCGTCGAAAGCTGGTTCGATGTACTCCAATATCGGGTTGAATTACAATGAACGGGTCATAGATCCGGCGGTGAAAGAAAGTTTCAAGGCTGCCGCGGCCCGCTATACGGCGGAAGAATTGATTTCTAAACGCGAAGCGCTGAAGACAGAAGTGCGCAATTATCTCCGGGACCGTCTGCTGGTATTTGGCATTGTTGTGGTGGAGCTTTCCATTACGGATTTCGAGTTTTCACAAGAATTCAATAAGGCCATCGAATCCAAGCAGACGGCCGAGCAAAACGCGCTTCGGGCCAAACGCGATTTGGACAGGATTCGCGTGGAAGCGGAGCAGAAAATCGCTTCAGCCAGAGCCGAAGCTGAAGCGCTTCGCCTGCAGCGTCAGGTGATTTCACCGGAACTGATTCAATTAAGGCAGATAGAGGCGCAGATAAAGGCTATTGACAAATGGGACGGCAAGATGCCAAACGTCACCGGCAGCGCGGTTCCCTTTATCCAGATCGACAAACAAAAATAACGTTCCGGGGATGGGGAATCAATTCCTTTGCGGCAAGCTGTCGGTGTCTGCAGCGAAAATCATTGTAACCCGGCAGGCTGCGGAGAATCAGCGCTCGTCGGGCGTATGCGGGATTGATCAAACAACCCCCATCCCTCTTCTTTTTTGAATCCCCCCTTCATGATGTTCCTAAATTCAGCTTGACTTTTTTGGGCAAATATTTAACCGTACGGTTAAACCGTATGGTTAAATCGATTCCCCTGGATTTCTTTCGGGATGAAACATGATGCGGAAGATTGTGGCGGCCCGGAGCGGCTTTGTGATGGCAAAAGAATCAACCCTTCGCGGCAGGCTTGGGAGAATCAGCGCTCGTCGGGCGTAAGCGGGAACGGAAGATACTCCTGAAGCTCCAGGTATGAAAGAGGGGATGGATCATCAAATGGCGAAATCGGTATTGATTAAAAAAGAAGCGGATGCGGAAAAATCGGGCACGACGGCCGAGAGGATTCTAGCCGCGGCACGCGAGGTTTTTGCTGAAAACGGTTACAACGGAACGCATATGGATGCAATTGCCAGAAGGGCAGGCGTGAACAAAGCGACTCTCTATTATCAGATTGGTGACAAGGATACGCTTTATGCAGGTGTCATTCATCAGGTTCTGGGCAATGTTGCCAGGAATATGGCCGATGCGGTAGCCGCAGCCGGTCATCCCCGGGAAAAGCTCGCCGCCTACATCTGCACCATTGCCGATGCCGTGGATAAAAATCCGGAACTGCCGTCAATTATGTTGAGAGAAGTTGCCTCGGACGGCGCTCACCTGCCCCGCGTTGCGGCACAGGACATGGCTGCGGTAGTGACCATCCTGGCCGGAATTATTGAAGGTGGAAAAAGAAAAGGTTTTTTTGAGGATGTTACGCCGTTTCTCGTTCACTGCATGATCATGGGAACCATCCTGATATACAAAAAGGCATCGCCGATCAAAGATCGTCAATTGTGGCTGCCGGACGACGTGAAGCGTTATGACAAGAAATTGAAAGATTCCACGGGGCGGGCGGTGGCGAAACTCATTTTCAAGGCCATTAAAAAAGAGTCCGGAGGAAAAGAATGAAAAAGAAAGTCATCATCATTTTATTTGTCCTGTTTTTGATCGGCGCAGGAGCCTTTGTGTACTTCGGCCGCATCAACGGACCTTCCGACGAACTGTTTTTCTCCGGTACGATTGAAACCACACAGGCCAATCTTTCCTTTCAGGTTCCCGGCCGTGTCGCCGCCGTTTTTGTTAAAGAAGGTCAGGCCGTAACCCGGGATTCGATGATTGCCGAGCTGGACCGTTCCGAGTATCAGGCGCGCTATGACCAGGCCAATGCCAATCTGGAACGCGCAAGGCAGAGCCGCAAGCAGGCCCAGAGTGTTCTGGCCACTTATCAGAAAACTTTGCCGGCGGAGGTTACGCGCGCGCAGGCGGGTGTCAGAAGCGCGCAGGATATGCTTGCCGACGCGCGAAAAAATTACCGGCGTTATGAGGACCTTTATAAACAGGAGGTTGTCACGGAAAAAGAGCGCGACTCGATGAAGCTTGCTTTTGATGTGGCGCAGTCACGTCTGATCGAAGCCGAATCCGTCCTTAAACTGGCCGAAGGCAATCTGACAAAAATGGATGTGGCACGCCAGGATATTCAAACGGCCGCCGCGCAGGTGGAGGTTGCCCGTGCCGCACTGGAACAGGCAAATGTTCAGCTGAGCTATACCCGCTTGAAATCCCCAATGAATGGTGTGGTGGTCAGCCGCGGTATTGAACCGGGTGAAACGGTCAATGCCGGCAGGGAAGTTATCGCTGTGGCCGATCTGGCGAGGGTGGATTTGAAAATTTACGTGCCGGAAACGCAAATCGGAAAAGTCAAACCCGGGCAGCAGGTGGAGGTCCGGGTGGACACCTTTCCGGAAAAACCATACACAGGCATGGTGGCGTTTATCTCTCCGGAAGGTGAATTTACACCCAAAATCATTCAGACCCAAAAAGAGCGTGTCAAACTGGTTTATCTGGTCAAAATCTCCATAGACAATCCGGCCCATGAACTCAAAGCCGGCATGCCCGCAGATGCGCGGCTGAAATAATGCCGGAGGCACGACATGAAAAAGGCGCAATCTTCCCCCGCCATGATTGAGATCAAAGAGGTATCCGTCCGCTTCAAAACGGTGGAAGCGCTGAGACAAGTGTCCTTCCGTGTCCAACAGGGGCGGATTTTAGGACTGGTGGGTTCAGACGGCGCCGGAAAATCCACACTGCTTCGATTGATTGCCACCATGATCACCCCCACACAGGGTGAAATTCTCGTGGGCGGCCTGAATACGGTCAGGCAAAAAAAATCCATTAAACACCTGATCGGTTACATGCCGCAGCGCTTCGGTCTTTATGCCGATCTGACGGTGGAGGAAAATATCGATTTCTTCATGGATATTTTTGAAGTTCCCCGCGATCAAAGAGCCGGCCGCAAAAAACGGTATCTGGGATTTTCCAATCTGCTGCCGTTTGTAGACCGTCCCGCAGGCCAACTTTCAGGCGGCATGAAGCAGAAACTGGGTCTTGCCTGCGTGCTGTCGCACGAACCCCGGCTTTTAATACTGGATGAACCCACCAACGGCGTTGACCCGGTTTCCCGCAGTGAATTCTGGGATATCCTCTTTCGGATGAAGGAGTCGGGGATGACCATTCTGGTTTCCACGGCCTATCTGGATGAGGCGGAAAAGTGCGACCAGACGGCTCTTTTGCACAGAGGCGTCATGCTCGATCTGCAAACGCCTGATGATCTGCGCGGAGGCTTTGCAAGTCTTGAAGAAGCGATGATTGCCCGCATTGTCGCGGTGGATAAGGAGCTGGCCCGTGATTCCTTCAGCTTCTAATGCCATCGATGTTTTTCATCTTGAAAAAAGATTCGGCAATTTTATTGCGGTCAATAAAATTTCCTTTTCGGTCCGGCGCGGCGAAATATTCGGATTTCTGGGCTCCAACGGTTCGGGAAAGTCCACCACCATCCGTATGCTGTGCGGGATTATTACGCCCACGTCAGGTTCGGGAACCGTCGCGGGATTTGATATCGTGCGTGAGCCGGAGCAAATCAAGCATGCCATCGGTTACATGTCCCAGAAGTTCTCCCTTTACGAAGATCTAACCCCCTTTGAAAATCTCCGTTTCTATCTCGGAGTTTACAACGTTTCTGAGAAACAATGGACGGAACGCATGGACTGGGTTTTAAATATGACCCGTCTCCAGGAGGTAAAACACCGGCCGACCTCGGAGTTGCCGCAGGGATGGCGGCAGCGGCTGGCTCTGGGCTGCTCGCTTCTGCATAAACCGGATATTCTGTTTCTGGATGAACCGACGTCCGGCGTGGATCCGATCACCAGGCGGCACTTCTGGACCTTTATCCGGCAGCTCGCCCAGCAAGGTGTGACGGTGTTTGTTACCACACATTATATGGATGAAGCGATGTTCTGCGAGCGGATTGTGATGATCAACGCAGGCAGCATTGTGGCATCGGGCACCCCGGCGGAAATTATCGCCGGCGCCTGTCCCGGCAAGCCATCCGCTGATCTGAGCGATGCTTTTGTCAAATGGATGACGAGGGAAACGGCGTGAAAAGCATTCGTCTCAAAGCCATTATCCGGAAGGAATTTTATCATCTGATCCGGGATTACCGCAGTCTTTATCTGGCCTTTGCCATGCCGCTGATCCTGATCATTCTTTTCGGCTATGCGCTCAGCCTCGATGTCCAGAATATCGAAACCGTCATTGTTGATCACGATAAGACCCGGGCAAGTCGCGACTTTATCGGTAAGCTTGCCGCATCCTCCTATTTTCATATTGTTCGGCATCACGATTCAGCAGCCGCGGCCATCGAGGATCTTGATCACGGGCGCGCGACGGTTGCGGTTATGATCGGGCCGGACCTGATGAAAAACATGCAGGCGGAGCGCCCGGCTGACTTACAGATTATTCTTGACGGCAGCGATCCGAATTTTGCCGGGATGGTGCGCAGCTATATAAGCGCTGTCACGGAGCAATACAATGCGAAATTGCTTATGGATTTTCTGAACCGGCAGGGGATGGAAAAAATCAATCCTCCCGTGGACGGACGCGTCCGCATCTGGTTTAACGAAGATCTGGAGAGCCGCAATTTTATTGTTCCGGGGATTATCGCCATTATCATCATGATCGTCGGTGCGCTTCTGACATCGTTGATCATCGCGCGTGAATATGAAAACGGCACGATGGAAACGATCAAGTCACTGCCGGTGAATGCGCTGGAATTCTACCTGGGAAAGGCATGCCCTTATTTTTTTATTGCGCTTGCGGATGTGCTGGTGGCCATGATTTTGGGGCAGGTTTTATTCGGTGTGGTCATGAAAGGGAATTTCTGGCTGATGCTCACGGCCACGTCTCTTTACGTATGTGTCGCGGTTTCTCTGGGGCTTTGCATCTCGACGGCTACGAAATCACAAATGGTCGCCAACCAGCTGGCCATTCTGATTACATACCTGCCGTCTCTTCTGCTTTCCAATTTTGTGTTTCCCGTGATCAACATGCCGGCTTTCCTGCAGTATGTAACGTACATTGTGCCGGCCCGTTACTACATTGATATTCTGGTCGGTGTTTATCTTCGCAATACCGGTCTGAGTTATTTGTGGCCAAATCTGGCGATCCTGGCCGTCTTTTTTGTATTGCTTTCGCTGGTTAACTTTCGCCTGCTCAGAAAGGAAGGCCTGTGAGCTTTTTAAGGATACGTGAGCTGGTGCGCAAGGAATTCCTTCAGCTCTTTCGCGACAAGCGAAACCGGGTGCTGCTGTTTGTCGCGCCATTGATTCAGCTGCTGGTTTTCGGATATGTGGTAAATTACGATATCCGCTATATCCG
>CAZDYR010000096.1:0-7245 GCA_964509625.1 uncultured Smithella sp.
CTTTGCATTTCTACGGCATCGGCGGCAACAAAATGAAAGAAGCGGGCGTGAGACTCCTGGGTTCCTCCGCGGACATTGCCGTCGTCGGGATCTCCGAGGTCGTTTCAAAAGCCGGAACATTTATTAAAATTATCAACAAAATAAAAAAATCCATGGACCAGCTGAAGCCCAATCTGGTCATTCTCATTGACTTTCCCGATTTCAACCTGAACATCGTGGCCCGGGCCGCCAAAAAAAGAAATGTTAAGATCTTTTACTATATCAGTCCGCAGGTCTGGGCCTGGCGCGAGGGACGGGTGGAACAGATTAAAAGGATGGTGGACAAAATGGCGGTTATTCTGCCATTTGAAGTTGATTTTTACGCCGCGCACGGATTTGCCGTCGATTACGTCGGCCATCCTCTGCGGGACACGGTGAAGACCTCTTTTACCAAATCCCGGGCCCGGATTCATTTCGGTCTTTCCGAAGGGCAAACGACCATCGGACTCCTGCCGGGAAGCCGGACAGCGGAAATCAACCGGCTGTTGCCGGAAATGATGAAGGCGGCGCGGATTATTTCCAAAAATATACCGGACGCGCAATACATCCTGCCCCTGGCGGACACCCTGGAAGAAAAAGCCGTTTCCGGGATAATCACATCATCGGGTCTCCCGGTAAAAATTGTCCGGGGACAAACGTATGATGTTCTGGCCTGCTGCGATCTGACGATTGTGACGTCCGGAACGGCAACTCTGGAAACCGGCCTGATGGGCGTGCCCATGATCATCATTTACAAGCTTTCCCTTGTTTCCGAGCTGATCTGCCGAATGATCATCAAGCCCCAGCATATCGGCTTGGTTAATATTATTGCCGGCAAAACCATTGTCCCGGAATTACTTCAGCGGGACGCCAACGGCCCGCGCATCGCGTCCGAGGCGCTGGCTATTTTGCAAAACAGTGATAAGAAGCAGGGAATGATCCGGGAACTCAATAACATCCGGGAAAAACTGGGCGAACCCGGAGCCGCAAGAAGAGCTGCGCAGATCGCCTGTGGTATGATATAGGATTAAATATGCAGACTTTCAAAAGATTATTATTAATGGCCAAGAAGTATTACCTGCGCTTTCTTCTTGCCGTACCTTGCATGGTGTTTGCCGGAGCGCTGCAATCAGCCCTGCCCTTGATTGCCAAACCGGTTATTGACGAGATATTTGTCAGCAAGGATCTCGCCAAGCTGAAGTGGATTCCTTTCATCATTATCGCCATTTTTCTGCTCAAGGGATTATTCACATACGCGCAAAGCATTTTAATGAGCTCCATCGGTTTGCGCATTGTCACGAATTTGCGAAACACCCTTTACGAAAAAATTCAAATCCAGTCCCTGTCTTTTTTTGCCGAGCATCCCACCGGATTACTGATGTCCCGGATCACCAATGATGTCATGTCCGTCCAGACCGCCTCATCAGAGGCCATCACCTCCCTGGTCAGAGACACCGTGATGCTGGTATCGCTCGTCGCGGTTATTTTCTATACCGATTGGAAACTGGCGCTTATCGCGATCATCGTCCTTCCGCTGGCCATCTATCCGATTTCCTGGTTTGGCAAAAAAATACGCAAGGTCACAACATCCCTCCAGATCACCATGGGCGCCCTGAATTCTCTTCTGCAGGAAACGATTTCCGGAACACGCATCGTTAAAGCTTTCTGCATGGAGAAATACGAACATGAAAGATTCGCTTCGGAAAACGAAAGAATATATAAATTTATCATGAAAGCGATTTCCGTAAACGCCATTTCCAGCCCCTTAATGGAGCTTCTGGGCGGCTTGGGACTTGCCGCCGTGATTTTTTACGGCGGCTACAACGTGGTCCAGGGCCATTCGACGCCCGGAACCTTTTTCGCTTTCATCGCCGCTTCTCTGATGCTTTATGAGCCGATCAAGCGGCTGACCGGCGTCAACAACACCATTAATATGGGAATCGCCGGAGCCGAACGCATCTTCAGCATCATCGACCGCGAACCGGATATCGCGGATAAACCGGACGCCCGTGTGCTGCCGAAAGTAACGAAAGGCATCGACATTGAAAATGTTTCGTTTCGCTACGAAACAACGCCTGTGTTGAAAAACATCAACCTCTCGATCAAGGCGGGCGAAGTGGTCGCCTTTGTCGGCATGAGCGGAGGCGGTAAAACATCGCTGGTGAATCTGATCCCGCGTTTCTATGATGTGTCGGACGGACGCATCCTGATCGACGGCCACGACATCCGCGACGTCACTCTGCAGTCCCTGCGCGGCCAGATCGCGATGGTCACCCAGCAGACGATTCTGTTCAACGATACCGTGCGAAACAACATCGCTTACGGCGACATTAAAAGAACGGAAGAAGAAATCTTCAAAGCGGCCAGGGCGGCCAACGCGCATCACTTCATCGTGAAGCTGCCCAAGGGTTACGACAGCAATATCGGAGAGCTCGGCACGAAGCTCTCCGGCGGCGAGAAGCAGCGCATTTCCATCGCGCGGGCTCTGCTCAAGGACGCCCCGATCCTGATTCTGGACGAGGCAACGTCATCGCTGGACACGGAAGCTGAAATCGAAGTCCAGGAAGCGCTGGACAATTTGATGAAGGGGCGCACGACGCTTGTTATCGCGCACCGGCTTTCAACCATCCGCAATGCCGATCGCATCATTGCCCTGGTCAACGGCCAAATCGTGGAGGAAGGCAATCACGAAACGCTGCTGGCCAAAAAGGGCGAATACTACCGGTTGTATAATCTGCAGTTTAAAGACGAAGGAAATGGCAATGATCCCATGGCAAAGGATCTGGAATGAAGACGAATCGATTCGCCGTTTCAGTCCGACAAGAGCAATCCTCCATCTTGCCTCCCTGCTCTACCGGTTGATCGTGTCGCTGCGCAACCGGCTCTATGACCGGCAGATTCTGAAATCCGTTAAACTTTCCCGTCCGGTCATCAGCGTAGGCAACATCACCGTCGGCGGTACGGGCAAAACGCCCTGTGCGATCGGCCTGGCCCGAATGCTTCAGCGGCTGGGTTATCAGCCGGCCGTGATCAGCCGCGGTTACGGCGGTAAAAATCCGCAACCGGTCAATGTTGTTTCCGATGGAAAAAGCCTTTTACTGGGTGCCCGGGAAGCTGGTGACGAGCCGCTGCTCATCGCCCGGTCTGTGCCGGGTGTGCCCGTTCTCACCGGAGCCGAACGGCGCCTGACCGGACAGGCGGCCATCGACAATTTCGGTGCGCAGGTGCTCGTTTGCGACGACGCGTTTCAGCACCGCCGGATATTCCGGGACATCAATATCGTTTTACTTGACGCGCAAAGGCCTTTCGGCAACGGGCACCTCCTGCCGCGAGGCGAGCTTCGTGAGTCTGTGTCAGGTCTGCGGCGCGCCGACTGCATCATTCTGACACGTGCCGATAAGACCGATTCATTGCATCCGGATATTGTCCGGGCAGCCGGCAAAACCGGCTTGCCCGTTTTCCGGGCCCTTCACCGGTTCAAGGAAATGACCAGGCCGTCGGAAGATGTCAGCCTTTCGCCCAGCGATCTTCAGGGCAAAAAAGTCTGCGCTTTTTGCGGCATTGCCCGGCCTGAATCTTTCAAGGCAATACTCGGCGAGGCGGGAGCGGATCTCCTGTCCTTTATCGATTTTCCGGACCACTACGCATACAGCCGATCTGATCTGGATGTCTTAAAAAACCATTTCCAGTCTTGCGGCGCCGATTACTGGATCACCACGGAAAAAGACGCGATGCGCATTGCTTCATATCCCGATTTCTTAAATATGCTCTTCATCGCGCGCGTGGAGATGGAAATAAAACCGTCCGAACCGTCTTTTGAAAGCTTTATTGCGCAGCGGCTGCGGGAATTGGTGAATGGGGAGTAGTGGATAGTGGATGGTGAATAGTTTATGAACATGAAAATAAAAATTGCTAAAGCCCTGAATCGCATCTTTCCCTTGCCGGTGAAGCGCATTGTCGCTCGCGGCATGTCGCGACTGGCTTATTATGCTTTGCATAAGCACAAGCTGATTGCCTTGCATAATCTGACCCGGTCATTCCCCGAAAAAAACCTGAGTGAACTTTTACAAATCATCAAAGACTCCTATGCCAGCTTTGCGCTGTTGTTTGTGGAGTTTCTCGAAATCCTTTACCTCAATCAGGATAATCTGCATCGCTGGGTTTCCGTCAAGGGACTGGAACACTATGAAGACGCCTGCCGGGAAGGCAAGGGCGTGCTGCTCTTCACCGCGCATTTCGGCAACTGGGAAATGGGAAATGCCGCACTGGCCATCTTATCCACACCCCCGTTTTTTATGGCCCGCACCCTGGACAGTCCTTTTCTGGAAGAAATCAGCACCTCCGCGCGCGCCCGGTTAGGCATCGGGAATCTGCACAAGGAGAACGCCATGCGCATGCTCCTGCCGCTGTTAAGACAGGGGAAGCCCATCATCCTGCTGATCGATCAAAACGTCGCTGCCAAAGAAGGCGTTTTCATCAACTTTTTCGGACGGCCGGCCTGCGCCACGACCGGGGTCGCGCTGATGGCCATGCACACGGGAGCGGCCGTGCTGCCGATCTTTACCACCCGCATGCCCGACGGAACCTATCTGACCGAAATCGGCCCGAAAGTGGAAACCGTTAAAACCGGCGATCGCGATTCGGACATGCTGGTGAACACGCAAAACTACAACAGGATTATTGAAGACCATGTCCGAAAATATCCCGGGCAGTGGCTCTGGCTGCATCAGCGATGGAAGACCAAGCTCTGCCAGGCAAAAAAATTTGTGAAGCGCTGTGCGTGAAGCGCATCTCGCATTTCGGGAGTCACAATGATTGAGATACGCGTGATTGGATTCGGAAGATGAGGACAATCTATTGATACTGGAAGCCAAAAGCAAACTGCCGCAGGCGGGTCTGAACAAAATACTCATCCGCGGGACTAACTGGATAGGCGATGCCGTCATGACCCTGCCGGCGGTCGCTTCCGTGCGTGCCGCTTACCCCGCGGCGCATCTGGCTATTTTGGCCAAACCGCCGGTGACTGAAATTTACCGCTTGTTTTCCGGGGCGAATGAAATTATCCCCTATGAAACCAAGTTTGACAGCCCCCCGGGCGTCTTTCGCCTGGCTTACATGTTAAGACAGAAAAAATTTGACGCGGCCGTCCTGCTGCAAAACGCCATTGAAGCGGCCATCCTGAGCCTGGCCGCGGGTATTCGCGTGCGTGCCGGCTACAACGCCGACGGACGCGGTTTTTTGCTGACGCACGCGATCCGGCGCACCGAAGCAATCTTTAAAGTCCATCAGATTGATTACTATCTGGAAATGGTCAAAGCGCTGGGCTGCGCCAACGTTGATCGCGCCATGCACCTGGAAACATATATCTCACCGGCAACCGCCGGAGAAGTGATGGCGCAGTACCTGCCGGGCGAAACCCGAAGCATCATCGGCCTTGCGCCCGGCGCCGCGTATGGCCCGGCCAAAAGATGGCTTCCGGAAAGATTCGCTCAAACGGCGGAACGCCTGGGCAGGGATTTAAACGCGCAGGTGGTTCTCTTCGGCGGAAAAACGGACCGGGAAACCGCTGACGAAGTTCAGAAACATACCCGGACCGCTATGGTCAATCTGGCGGGCGTCACCAATTTGAACGAAACGATCCATCTCATTTCCCGGTGCCGGATTTTTATCAGCAACGATTCAGGGCTGATGCATGTGGCGGGCGCGCTCAATATTCCCACAGTCGCCATTTTCGGGTCCACCAATCCCGTAACGACATCGCCCCCGGGAGAGAAAACCATTCTGGTGCGCAAACCCGTGTCCTGCAGTCCCTGCCTGAAGAGGACCTGTCCCACGGACTTTAGCTGCATGACCGCCATTACGGTCGATGATGTCGCAGAGGCGACCTGTAGGCTGATCAACCGCCTCGCGGCAAGCAGTCGAGGTGTAAAATGAACATTATTTTATCGCGGCAGGCGAGGGAGTATTAACGCTCGTCTTGCCTAAGCGGGATCAAGGAAAAGCTGACGCCCAATGAAGAAAAACACGGCCGTATTTCTGGATCGCGACGGAACCATTAATGATGAGGTCGGCTATCTCGACCATGCCGACAAACTGCGGATCATTCCGGCCGCTTTTGAAGCCATCCGACTGATTAACGAAAGCGGCATGAAAGCCGTGGTCGTCAGTAATCAGGCCGGCATTGCCAAGGGTTTCTTCACTGAAAAATTTGTCCGGAAAATCAACGAACAGATTCAGAGCGAGCTTCTGGCGCGGGGCGCTTTCATCGACCGTTTTTATTTCTGCCCGCATCACCCGACGGACGGAATCGACCCCTACCGCAGAATTTGCGACTGCCGCAAGCCGGAACCGGGCCTGCTTCATCAGGCGGCGGCCGACCTGGACATTGACCTTGGCCGGTCTTATATGATCGGCGACCGGTACCGCGACATTGAAACAGCCCGCCGGGTTGGCACCAGAGGCGTCCTGGTTCTGACCGGTTACGGACGGGATTTGATTGAAGAGGCCGGACCGGACAAGGCCGACGAGATCAATCAGCCGGACCATATCGCGGAGGATCTGCTGGAAGCGGTTCTCTGGATTATGAAGGATCGACTGTGAATATTCTAATCGTCAAACTCAGCGCCATTGGAGACGTGATCCATACCCTGCCCTCGCTTGCCGCGCTGCGTGAGCTTTATCCCGACGCGCACATCACCTGGGTGGTTGAAGAAGCGGCGTCCGGCCTGGTCGTCGGCCATCCCCTCCTTGATGAGGTGATCATCGTACGACGCAAAAGCTGGATAAAACTTGTCAAAGCGGGAAAATATAAGGCCGCCTGGAACGACGCTTCCGCATTTCTGTCCGAACTGCGCCGCCGGCCTTATGACCTGGTGATTGATTTCCACGGTTTGTTCAAAAGCGCGGTGATTGTTTTTTTAAGCGGAGGCAAAAGAAAACTGGGGTACGATTCCTGGCAGGAGTTGAGCTGCCTGTTTTATAATGAAAAAATTCATGAAGACATGAACAAGCACGCGGCAGACCGCTATCTGGATTTTCCGCGTCATCTGGGCGCAAACGTCCGTAAGGCTGAATTCATTCTGCCTCTGACCCAGGAAACAAAAGCGCAGGCGCAAAAGCTGCTTGACAAATATTGTTTGCGGGAAAGACAATTCATTGCTGTCAATCCTGTCGCGTACTGGGAAACCAAACTATGGGATAATGAAAAATTTGCAAAGCTTGGGGACC
>CAZDYR010000096.1:7255-8113 GCA_964509625.1 uncultured Smithella sp.
CCGAAGCGATCACGTCGCGCATGACCGCGAAAGGAATAAATATTGGCGGGGAAACCAGCCTGCCTGAGCTTGCGGAAATTTATAAAAGCGCCGCTTGCGTCATCACGACCGATTCCGGGCCCATGCATCTGGCGGCGGCTGCGGGAACGCCGGTTGTAGCCCTTTTCGGGCCGACCAATCCGGCAAGAACCGGGCCTTACGGGTCAGGACACACAATCATCCGCGCCGATTTACCGTGCTCTCCGTGCCTGTTGAAGAAATGCCCGACCAAACAATGCATGGAAGACATCACACCCGAGCAGGTGTTTGAAGAAGCAAAGAAGATAGCTCGTAGCTCATAGCTTACAGCTCGTGGTCAGAAGATAGGACAAAACATAGACAATGGGCTATAGGTAATGGGCTATAGGTAATAGGTAATAGGTAATGGGTAATGGGTAATGGGTAATGGGTAATGGGCGATAGGCTATGGGAATAAAGGGCTTTATTTTAATCTTTTAACATACAACCTTGAAAATTAAAGCTAGAACATTGAACATGCGACCATGAATATTAAATATAAAACATCTTTCCTCCACCGACTATCAACTATTAGCCATGAGCTACGAGCTACGAGCCGTGAGCTGAAAGCCGTTTACTTATTAACGGCAATCCTCGTTGCGCTGCTTTTGCTAACAGTCATCCCGGCATCCGTCCACTCCGCTTCATCAACGAATGTTTCTCTGGAGCGTGATCTCTACCGCGACATGGAATTATGGGCGGCGGAAGGCCTTATCGGAAGCAATCTGTATTCCATCAGGCCTTTTGCCCGCAGTGAAGTCGGCAATCAGCTCGTCGCGGCGCTTCATCAATGCGGCACGA
>CAZDYR010000097.1:0-8049 GCA_964509625.1 uncultured Smithella sp.
GTTCCAGTGTTTCCATGACTTCTTCAACGGCCTGATGAAACTCCGGCTGGTTTGGATCGGTCTGCTTCACTTTTTCGATAACATCTTTAATCACTGACATAATTTACTCCCCCTTCTAAAAAATAGTTTTTTTAATCGTTAACATTTTCATTGATGCATATAAAATCCGTTGATTACGGATTAGAGCGTTTCAATGTCCCGTAATTTTTCAAACGCGATCACCGTGGACATGGCCTTGTTGTCCACATCAACACCATTCTCATAGGCCGCGGCCACCGGATTAAGGCCGCCGATCAGAATGATACCGATCTTATGGATATCCACATGCGTCTGACAAACGGGATGTCCGGCGTTGCCAATGGATAAAACACAGTGAACACCGGCTTTTTCAAAATCATTCATCACACCCTCAACCAGACTGCGGCTGAGGGCGGGAATTTCACGGAAATTAGCCAGGATTTTCCCTTCGCCGTTTTTCACCACGTTCTGCACGGATGTCATCTTGCCGCGAATAAAGATTTCCGACGGATCGAGAGAAGAGCCCGCGTAATGAATCAACTCCACAAATCTCAGGATTTCTCCTTTTCTCATCTGGAGAATACCGCCGAACTTGGAGTCAATAGGAATGCCGTGCTTTAAAAGAACCCCGTTGATGACGATACTGCACATGGTTGCCAGGCCGACTTTACCCTGGGGGACCACAATGTCGCCGAGGGATTTCCCCTCGGTGGCCAGCGCTACGCGGGAACTGACGCACAGCTTTTTGGCGAAAACGGGCTTCATGATTTTCAGCGCCGCGGAAAATTGCGCTTTCGGGAAAAGGGAAATATTGACCGGCACCAGACCGCGCTTCTTTTTTACGTCAAAGGTCGTCCGGAAGGACAAAATGTCGATCCGGGAAATGGACAGGCCGATCTTGTCCTGCACGCGGGCGTCGGATATTTCGCTTAATCCCTGGTCGGTGATGACGCGGCCGTCCCGCCTTCCCACCAGCCGGGTCAGTCCCCGTTCATCCATGAACTTGAGGTGATAGCGAACGGTCCGTTCGCTGAGCTGTACGTTTTGGTCAGACATCCGGCGGGCGATGACGCGCGCTCCCAGGGGTTCTTCGCTTTCGTGCAGTATTTTCAGGATGAGGAGTGCTTTGCGTTCGATGTCTTCCGGCTTAAAAAGCTGCTTCATGTTTCTTCCTATACGGCAATCGGCAATCGTTTGCCGTATTCCTACTTTCAAACCACTTTTTTGTCAACACAAAATTGTTTTTTTAATAATTTTTTAGTTCAATTCTGTATCATTTATCAGGAAGCAGCATGGATGCAGGACGGTCTCAAGCGTGAATCTCTTAGAAATATTCACCGTCTCTTACCGGTTGCGGCAGATTGAACGCACAAAGCTATTTTGGGTGGAATTTTGATTTGATCTGACCGGCGATGACTTCAACGGGCTCGCTGAAAATCGCTTCCAGCGAAAAAGATTCCAGATACTCATCCTGCCAGGGCAGATTATATTCATTAATAAGGTTGCGGATATCATTATAGCGATAACCCAGCACGTTTTTCTTTTCCCCGGGCGAGAGCGTTTCATTATACGCAATATGCATTAAGCAAAGATGGCTCACGAAATTATTATCGCCCAAAAGCGGCAGGACTACAATCGGAGCGCCGTCGGACTTGCCTTTGCCGATATAAGTATGCCCCGTGCTGACGATGGTTCTTTTGGTGCCCATCAGCTCTGTCGGACGGTCCGCGCGTGATTTCATCATCGCTGCCACTCCGTCTTTTTTCCGGATGACAATCATCGTGTCTTCAGCGGGATTTCCCAACTCATCAAGATGATTGATGTCATAGACGGTATAGCCTTTGAGCGCGGCGATGGCCGGCTGAATGCGGCTGATCGTCAGGATGTTGCGATACGTAAGATTCTTCGCGGAAAATTTGAGCGTTTCCAGCAGTTCAAAAATGATGCCTTTGAGTTCTTTCTCTTTCCGGCTGGTGCCCACGGTGACTGTTTTAGCCTGATGGCGAATGGCGTCAATCGGACGCGTGAGCTCGTCAATCGCCGCGCCGAGGGTTGCATCCAAAAGGTCAAAGGGGGAGGTCAGGTTTTCTTCGCCTTTGAAGTCCTGACGGATGTCGTGAAGCGGCAGCTTGCCCGCGGTATATTTCAATAAAAGCAGCAGATCGGCGATGGTTTTGCCGCCCAGGACGCCGAAAGCGCCGCTTGAGCATTGTGAACTGAAAAGCACATAGAATTCATTGATGATCCGGCGCAGGGCCGCGTCGGCGATCATGTCAAAAATGGATAATTTCTTTTGGATTCTTGTTATCAGTTCCGTTGTGATGCGACTGCGGAATTGCCGGAATATCTGCGCTTCCTCATCGATGGTTCGCGCGGCAAAGTATCCCCACAAATGACCCGCCATGGTATTCAGAATGACCGGCAACGGGTGAGGCGCGACCGGTATGGGAATGACGGCGTCGGCCACCTGATCGAAACGATGATCCCCCTCATCGGCAAAAACGATCGTCGCCGCCTTGTGGGCTTTGAAAATGGCCACATCTTTGACTACGTCCTCGGACACGGCTTGAGGATTGCCGGACGCGCAGACGAGAATCAAGGGCTCGGCGGACAGGTCGATGTGTTTTTTGTTTTCGACGATATCGGAGGAAATCGTTTTGTAGCAAAGTTCGCTGAGCTTGATCCTGATTTCATCAGCCGCCGCTTTGTTGGGTCCGCTGCCCACAATCGCCCAGAATCGTTTGCCGGAGGATTTTTTTACGGAGTCGGCAATGATGCCGCGGCTTTCGAAAATCCGATCCATCAGGCGCGGTGCGGATTCAAGATTTTTAAGCGCCGCAGCGATCTCCTCGCCGGTTTGCGCCCTCAGGAGTTGTGCAAAAAACAGAGCGAGCACCTGACCCGCGACGATCTGGGCGTAGAAGGCTTTCGTTGAGGCAACCGACATTTCAATGTCTCGACCGTCGCTGGTATAGAATACACCGTGGGATTTGGCGGTGATGTCTGATTGTCGTCGGTTGACGATGGAAATGACATGCGCGCCGCGTTCTCTGGCCATCGCGACGGCCCGGTTGGTATCGGTGGTCGTACCCGATTGGGTGATGGGTATGATCAGCGTGTCGGACAGATCATCCTGCAGGCCGAAGCCGCTTAATTCCGAAGCGACGCGGGCATTGACGTTGAGCCCTGTTCCTTTGAGGTAATAGGATAGAGCGTCGGCCACCGCCTGACCTGCTACGGCTGCAGTTCCATGACCGACCACGACGATGTTTTTGATGGCGTGATTTTGAAGACCGCTGCGGACCGCGGCGGGAACGATGTCGGTTCCCAGATTAAACGTGACCTGCGGGGCGGATTGCCCGGATTGCACAATACGATATTTTCCGCGCAATGTTCTCTTGATCGACAAGGCTGCTTCGGAAATTTCTTTGAGAAAAAAATGAGGGTAATCGCTGCGGTCAATATCCCGTGTGGTGATTTCCGCCGTCTGCAAATCCTTTTGAGTCAGATCAATGGCGGTTCCATCATAGAAACAGGCGGTGATGCCCCTTAACCCCCCGCCCCGATTCTGATCCAGAACAAAGAGTTGTCCGCCGGCCGCGCCGTTGCCGGCTTCCCCGTTCATCTTGATGAACCTCGGCATAACTTCCACCAGACCGTAAAGTTCCGAAGAAAGCATGTACTGGTCGGCATTGACACCGACGTAAATCGCCTGGCCGCTGCCTTTGAGAGCCAGAAACATTTTCCCGGGTTCCAGATTGCTGGTCATGACGATGGCGTGCGATCCTTCGAAATCGTTAAGAGCCAGCCTGAACGCTTCAGTCAGTCGATTCCCGTCCTTCAGATATTTTTCGATTTGCAGCGGGATAATTTTGGTGTCGGTTGTGATCACGGGGGCGATCAGATCGCCCCCGGTCTCGAGGGTGTCCCTGAGAGCCGGGTAGTTGTCGATATCCCCGTTCAAAACCACATTGATTTGCGCCACGGTGTCCGGGTAGGCCGGGTAGCCGGGCTGCGACGGAATGATCGTATAATTATTGACCGGATGACAGTTTTCTTCAGTGATGGCACCCACGGAAGCCCACCGGGTATGCGTCAGGGCCGTTTCACAAACGGATTCTTCCCGGGCAAAGCATTGCAGGATAAGGTCGCTTTGTATAGATTGCCTTAACTCTTTTACATTGCGTCCCAGTTCTCCGACAATGGAGAAGGTTTTGTAAGTGAACGTGACGCTCGTAGCGCCCGAACCGGTTGATACGAAAATGGATTGATTGATGAGATCACCTTTTTGCGTCCGATGCTGATAATCATCACCCCATCCCGTTTCTTTGATCCGTCTCATGACATCCTGCATGACTTTTTCATTTTTAAGGACAAAGGTCAGCTGAATGCCCGCCGAATCACGACCCCGGACTTCCAGGCGGTCCAAAGCGTTTAACAACAGATTAAGTTTGCGATATTTCCGGAATGCGGCCGGGTTGAGCATGGAGGCGGTCTGCGCGCCGGAGAGCGCGAGAACTTTTTGCAGATTCGCCAGAATATCTTTTTCAAGAATCCAGGAAATATCTTTGAGCAGAAGAAGCCGGCTGTTGATGATTTCCAAATCGGCGGAGCTGATAACGGTCGCTTGATTTTCCAGAAGTTTTTCTTCATTTAAGATAAAGTTTTTTGTTTCATCAGCGATACGCGACAAATCCGCCGCCTTTTCTTGCTGAAAAAAAAGAAGTTCCTGCGCGTCTTCCTGTTTGAGTTCGTTGACGGCCAAATCCATGGCTTCGAGGGCTTCCTTGCCGTTTAGGTAAGTTGCCGCGGATTTTTTCCCGTCGCCGGTGGTCTGAATGCCGGCGCTCTTAACCTTTCCCCAAAGAGCGGCCAGTTTAGAATCAGATGGAATATCCGCAGGCTGTTTCTCTGTACGGCACGTCATTAATCCGGCAAAACCACAATTGAGCTCGCCGGGAAGGATCGGGAAAAAGATGATTGCCGGCGAAGCCGCATCAACGGGGCGGACGCCAACATAAATCCGGCAATTGGCGAAAAAAAATAAAAAACTTTTTATAAGGCCTGACATTTTTGTATAAATCATGGATCCTCTGGTAACGCTTTCATATAAGCTTTTAAACACACCCTGCAGTATTTTTTCAACAATTTTGTTTGCTTTGATCATGCCGGCATCAGCCTGCCGGTTTTCCGGTAAGGGTTATGCCGGCTATTGAAAACCCTTTTCATGCGCGGTGTTGCAGTGATGCCCATCAATCGTTTTTACAAAATGCCCGCTTGGCACACTGCATATATCTCCCGGTTTTTTGGGGTGTTGCAAAAAGCATTCCTTGCTTTGATGGATTCTATGTCGGTGATTCGATCTGTTGCATTAAACAATTTGGGGCTTAAGGATTTTTGTGGAAGCTATTCGGTTTTTTCAAAGTTGATGCCCAGTTTGGCCATCTTATCCGTAAATGTGTTGCGGTTAATGCCCAGAAACGCCGCCGCGGTGCTTTTAACATAGCTGGATCGCCTCAGGGCGATTTTGAAAAGACCTTTTTCCACCATGGCCATGACTTCCTCATGAAGCCGGCTCTTTCCGTTGCCGGATTCCGACAGGACCGTGGCCAGATCATCCAGTTTTTTTTCCAATATGTCTTCGACAGCTGTATAACATTTATCCTGAACCCCGGATGCCGCCACCGCTTTATTCTGTTTTTTTGCTCTCATGGTCATGAAACTCCTGCGTTTGAATCCAATCTCTGTATGAAACCGTTTATGTGCGCTGCTATTTCCAACGACGACCAACTGCCGTCAACCGAACAGTTTCGATAAAATTATGACGACGACGATGATAAGGACAATCCAGGTAAAAATGATCAGGGACGTTCGTTCAATGGGATTTTCCAGATAGTTTTTAACTTCCACTTCTACTTTCTCATCTCCGAGCTTGTCCGACAGGTGACGGATCAGAACGGCATGGCCCTGCAGCAGATTGGAAAATATATAAAACCCCCTGGTCGTGGTCAGAAGAAAGTACGCTTTATAGCGCATAATGACAATTCCCAGATGCGTGATTTCCGTCCAGGTGAATTTTTTTGTGCGGAAAAATTTTCTAATGCGCAATCCGTCTTCGGAAACAGCAAATTCCCGCTCAAAGGCCTCAATCGCAATGATCGCGGTGACGATACATAAAACCGCGAGAAGAATTTTTTCCCAGAGCTGCCCGGTAAAGAAACTGATCAGCAGAAGCACCAGCAGCAGCGCGACGGTGAGGATAAAAGGAGCCAAAAAGGCTTTTTTAACTTTAAAAACCTGATTCACGTTCCATCTCCGAATTAAGGTGTTGTTTTTCTGACGAAGGTTCCGCTTTTACCGCCGCTTTTTTTCAGGAGTACAATCTGGCTGATCATCATTTCTTTATCCACCGCTTTGCACATGTCGTAGATCGTCAGGGCGGCGACGCTGACCGAGGTGAGGGCTTCCATTTCCACGCCGGTTTGTCCGATCGTCTGGACGCGTGACTCAATCATCACCCATGATTTTTTACGGTCGATGATAAAATCGATATCAATGGCGGTGATGCCCAGCGGATGACAAAGCGGAATCAATTCCCCGGTTTTCTTTGCCGCCATAATGCCCGCGATTTTGGCGGTGGTCAGCACGTTGCCCTTCGCCATCCGGCCCGCCGCCAAAAGCTCAAGGGTGGCGCTTTTCATCTGGATGCGTCCCTGCGCGACGGCCACCCGGGCGGTATTTGCTTTTCCCGTGACATCAACCATCTGTACCTGGCCTGCATTGTTAATGTGGGATAACTTTTTCATGGCAGCCGCTGACTTTAACATGTATGAATTTATATAAGCCTGAGTAATTTGGTGAGACCCTAGCACAGGGCCTTTTGTGAGTCAAGAAAGTCGGGATTTTTTTTGCGGTAAATTAAAAACTTGATATAAATAGAGTGATTAGCTAGTATTTTTTACCATAATTTCCTCCCGGAGAAAAAAGTGTTCATAAAAGTGTTCAGCATGAGTGTTATTGGCATGGAATCATACCCTGTGGCTGTGGAGGTCGATATTTCACAGGGACTGCCGCAGTTTGCCACGGTCGGACTGCCGGACGCTTCGGTGAAGGAGAGCCGGGACCGGATCAAAGCCGCTATCAAGAATTCCGGTTACGCTTTTCCGCGCAATCACGTGACGGTGAACCTGGCGCCCGCCGATATCCGCAAGGAGGGGACGGGATTTGACCTGCCGATTGCCGTGGGTATTCTGGCGGCGGAATCTTTAATCGAAGAGACCGCGTTGGAGGACTGTCTTTTCATTGGTGAACTGTCTCTGGACGGCAGTGTTAAGGGTGTGCGGGGTGTCTTGCCCGCCGCGTTTAAAGCCAGAGAATCTCGCATCCGGTCGATTTTCGTTCCCGAAGAAAACGCCGCCGAAGCGGCCATGGTCGCGGGCATCAACGTTTACGGCGTCAAAACGCTTCCCGATGTGGTTGAGTGTCTGTCGGGCAGGCAGGCCATCTCACCTCTTCGTCTGGATACCGGCAGCCTCTTTCAGAAGAATCGTCACTACGATATTGATTTCTCTGAAATCAAAGGCCAGAGGCAGGCGCTCCGGGCCTTGGAGATCGCCGCGGCCGGCGGACACAATCTCCTGATGATCGGCCCGCCCGGTTCCGGCAAAAGCATGCTGGCCAAGCGAATGCCCACGATCCTGCCCGATCTTTCCTTTGAAGAGTCCATTGAGGTCACCAAAGTATTTTCCGTGGCCGGTCTTTTAAATGCCGGAGAGACGCTGATCGCCACGCGGCCTTTCCGTTCACCTCACCATACCATTTCCGATGTGGGTCTGGTCGGGGGCGGCCAGATGCCCCACCCCGGAGAAATCAGTCTGGCTCATCTGGGGGTTCTTTTTCTGGACGAATTTCCCGAGTTTAAAAAGAATGCGCTGGAAGCGCTTCGTCAGCCGCTGGAAGACGGAAGCATCACCATTACCCGCTCATCCGTGACCGCGGCCTTTCCGGCGAAATTCATGCTGGTGGCCGCCA
>CAZDYR010000098.1:0-7845 GCA_964509625.1 uncultured Smithella sp.
CCGGGGAGGGGTAAGGGGTAAGGGGATTTGAATTCTATCGACGGATGTAGTAATAAAAGTAAACGCTGATTTGTTGTTTCAGAGGTGTGATGATGAAAAAAACATCCGCTGCACGACGAAATAAAAAAATGGCTGACGTTCCGGACAACATGAAAGTATTCCATCTGGTAGCGCTTCGGATTCTAAATCAGCTTTATGAATCTTTCCCGCTGCCGGTTGAAATTATTCCAAGGTCCATCAGTTCTGAAATTCTTTCCGCTGACGCACCGCCCGACGATGTGTTGAATTCGGTAGTCATCGCGGATAATACCTTGCGATGGCTGGAGACTGAAGGGTTTCTGAGACATTCGAGCTCCGGTTTTGAAGCGGGGATATTCTACCAGGTTCAATTGACGCTGAAAGGCCTTGCCGTTTTAAATTCCGTGCCACCGGGTAACAATGAAGAACCAGAATCCTTGATTCGAAAAATCAGGAAAGCCCTTTGTGCTGATATAAAGACAGCACATAAAGACGCTCTTAGGGGTGTGCTCGACGAATTATTCAACATGGCCTTCATCCCGGCTAAAACAAACATCCGGTAAAAGGATGCGCGAAAATGAAAACCGCAGATCGCTTTGATAAGTTTTTTTCAGTCTCTTCGCGATCTGTGATATAGAAAAACTCAATGATATGGAAAAAAACCCTGGTTCCTGTTCATGGCGGGGAAATACTTGCTCGTCAAACCGCTGTCATGGAGGCGATTGAAACAGCGTTTTGCCTCATGACGATTGATAAAGACAGTGTTTGGAATTTTACCCGGGTGAGCGCCAGGAGTATCAGCAGTACTCATCAAATATAAGGATCGAATCGTTTCCATGAAAAACAAAAGTGTTCTGGCGGAATTAAAGGAAAAGGAAAGGCAGGCCCGTCGGTCGATGATCATTGACGCGGCGGAAAAGGAATTTACCGAAAAGCCTTTTCACAAGGTGTCGATGCGCACCATCGCCAAACGCGCCGGTGTGTCTCCCGCCATCATTTATCAGCACTTTCCCGATCAGCAGACGCTGTTTGCGGAAACATTCCTGAAGGGGACCAATCGGATTTTTGCAAAAATATACAACACGATCGACGCATCGCCCGACGGCGCGCTGGAGCAGGTGGTGCAGGCCTGGATCGAATACTTCACTGAGCGCGACCAGTATTTTAGAATGCTGATGAATTTTTTCCTGACCGGATCGGTGGATCCCGGACTCTTCGAAAAACTTAGTGTCATTGAAAGAAACATTCTAGAGCATCTGGACATCATGTTCCGAAAAATGAATGTGGAAGGCAATGTGCGCGAACACTCGCACTTCCTGTTTGCGTCGCTCACAGGGATTGTGGCCACCTTTCGCAATCATCCGGCTAAGAGCGCCGACCAGGTGATGCAGCACCGCCAGAAAATCGCCCGCAGTCTGGTGCTTCTTTATAAAAAGCATTGAATATCAGGAATATATCTTCTTAAAATTTCCCAAACCCCCTTTATAAAAGATTTTGTCACAATAGTGAAAAGCGGTCATTGCCGCAAAGAGACTGTGTCCCGGTTTCATTGCAATGGCATTGCGACACAGTCTCGAAGACGGGAGAAAACAATCCTTCATGGCTTAAAAAAATGTCTTGAAAAATAAACACCGTTCATATATGTAAACACCGTTTTATTAGGGGAGAAATAATCGGGGGACAGACAATCATAAGATCGGGAAAACGAACAGGAGGTATTTTTAATGAGAACATCACAAGCCGTTGCTGCCGTAAAATCTGAGGCCGACGGCATCGATAAATTTTTCAATCCATCCTCTGTGGTAATTATCGGCGCGTCAAACGCGCCGTCCAACCTGGGGGCCACAATTTGCAGAGTGCTGACCGAAGATATCCGTTATTCGGGCCGCGTTTATGCCGTCAATCGAGCGGGAGATGACGTCTTCGGAGCCAAAGGCTTCCGGTTGCTCGATGATATTCCAGACACGCCGGATCTCGCTGTTATCATCACGCCCGCGTTTGTGGTTCCGGACTTTGTCCGGCAATGCGGTGATAAGGGCATTTTGAATGTCGTCATTGAAAGCTCGGGGTTTTCGGAGGCGGGTGAGGAAGGCAGACGTCTGCAGCGCGAAATCGACGAGGCGGCCCGGCGGTATTCAATGCGCCTGCTCGGTCCCAACTGTCTGGGGACTTTTGATAATTACCGCCGCTTTTGCTGCCTGTACGGCTCAAACCACCTGGCCCCGAAATCAATCGCGCATCCGGGGTCTGTCTCCTATGTCGTGCAAAGCGGAGGCATTGCCGCGCTTGTCGTCGGGCGTCTGATCGAAGAAGTATCCGGACTCAATAAAATGGTTTCCCTGGGCAACAAATCGGATTTGGATGAAGCGGATTTTATCGATTATTTCGATACGGATAACACGGAAGTGATTGCCCTGTATATGGAAAGCATCCGCGACGGGCGCAAACTGATGGAGGCTGTCCGGCGCACGAGAAAACCTGTTCTGGTGTACAAGACCGGCAAGAGCGATGCGGGGGCGAAGGCGGTTATGTCGCATACCGCGGGCATGGCTCAAAACGACGCGGTTTTCGAAGGAGCGTGCCGCCAGGCGGGAATGATCAGGCTGGAAATGCCGGAAGAACTGTATTCTCTGCCCAAGATGTTGACCGAAATGCCGTTGTTAAGGGGAAAGCGAATTGCCGTTTTCACCAATTCCGGCGCTTTCGGCACGATCGGTGCGGATTTGCTGGCGAGGACCGAACTGGTCATGGCGCCGTTTTCCGAAGAGACAAAGGCAAAGCTCAAAAGACTTCCCGGGATTTTCAACGCGGACAATCCGGTGGATATCGGCCCCGCCCCGCCTGAGGTGTATCTGGAAATTTACAAAATTCTGCTGAATGCCGATGAAGTGGACGGCATTTTGCACATGGTGAGCATGTGGCGTGATTTTGTCGCCGAAGTGATGGAGAAGCTTTCGCATCTTTGCCGGGCCCATCAGAAACCGGCCGCGCTTTACGCGTTTAGTGAAATGGAAAAACTGCGCCAGGCGCAGATGGAAAGAAAACTGCCGCTTTTTGCCGCGGCTCAGGAGGCGGTGCGGGCGCTCGTGGTCTCGCACGAGCAATATCAGGCCTTCCGGAAAAAAGAAAAGGCGCTGTAGAAGAAATAAAAAAAGGTTGCGCGGGGAGAAGCCTCACAGCTTCCTGAACTGGGCGATCTGCCGCGAGATGGCGGCCAGGTTGCCTTCTTCATCCCAGACTTCGCCGTCCGCCTCCAGAAGGCCGCAGGTGATGAAACGGGTTCTGAGGCTGCATTTGAGCCGATCCGTTTTAGGCAGATTGCGGATGTTGACCGAAAGCTCGATGGTTGGCACCCAGGCGGTCGCGCCCTGAGAGGCCATGACGGCGGGCGGCATGGCGTCGATGATCAGAAAAAGCGAGAAGAGATCAACCGGGCGGCCGTTTTTAAAGCTGAAGTAGCCCTTGTTTTGCGATAGATCCGCCGGCACCCCGCCCGTCATCCAGCCGGAGCAGGACGGATCAAGCCGCAGATCGAGGTTGTGAAAAAGAGTATATCCCGGCATCTGCGGCAGGGGAACGCAGTGTTCAATCGGGGCAATCTCCGGGGGCGGTGCTTCGTAACGATCAACGAGACAACTGTCATTTTCCGAAGCGAATGTACCCAGGGCCCGGATTTTTTCCTCTCCCTGTTGATAGAGTCTGGCTTCAAAGCGCGTGAACTGACGGGAGCGGGCCATTTCCGAAACGGTAATTTCGATCTCGCCGGGAACACATCGCGAAAGATAGTTGGCGGTCAGGATCGGCGTCTCCTTTTTGTCGCTGTTTTTAAGCATCGCCCCGGCCATCATGGCCATGAGGTAGCCCCCGTTGGGATTGCCGTTGACCGACCAGTTGCCGGAGACTGTTCCGGCAAAGCGGGAATGTCCCAGATCTGTGATCCGGATATCGTTGTCAAAAAGATGCATCGTCCTGTCCAATCATAATAGTCTCGTCAAAATTTGTTCTGTTTTAGTCGTCATACTGACTCCGCATTTGCGGGGATGACGTGTGCTTGAAAGGCTTTCTTCAAACAGCCTTTTTTAATCATCACGCTGAAGGCTCAAGCGGCCTGTCAAAGCTCTTGTCCAGCACGCCGTTCTTTTCCAGTTGCGCATCCCACAGAGCCGTATTGATGAAGGGGATGATCTGTTCGATATTCTCGGGCTTCAGGTGGTCCGGTTTGGCCAGTTTGGCCAGCAGCGCTTCATCGAAGCTTCCCGTCTTCCCGAAGCTTTGCCCCAGCATGGCGAATAATGAGAAGTATTTTTCGGTAAGAAAGGGAGGCTGAATCGCCAGTCCTTCACAGCCGCCTTTCAGGATAAGCCCCAGCGGTCGGCAGCCGATCCGGCGGGCAAACTTTTCACAGTAGCGGCCGGCGAAGCGGGTGTGTGCCGTTTCGGGAAAACCGCACTGGATCAGAAATCCCAGAGCGGGGAGGTCCGTTTGGCCCGCGAGCGGCGCCAGAGCCTCCAGAAAGGCTTTGACGCTGGCCGGCACGGCGTCGACGTAGAGGGGAAAGCCGATGATCACGTTTTGGGCCACGTGGAATTTATCCACCAGAGCCGGGAGGTTTCGCCAGTATTTGACCAGATATTTAATCTCGCAGGTATTGCCGGGTGTTTCCAGAAATGCCCGGATGAAATGGTCCATCAGGATGCCGGTGTTGCTTTTCGTTCCCCGCGGCGATGCGTTAATGAACGTCAATTGCATGGATGACCTCCTCCACAGGGGTTTGGATGAAATGAACAAAGCTAAGCCTGGTCCAGACATTGACCGCCTGACGACGGAAGATGTCCGTGACGATGGCAATGTCTTCATCGTCGGTTGTAGCCTCTTTTTCCAGAAGATAGGAAAGAAGCGGATATTTGTCATAGCGCTTCTTGTGGTGGACTTCGCCTGCCACATCCTCCAGATGGGGATGAACCAGGCAGATGTTGCGGTCCATGGCTCTCTTCAAAAGCGCGCTGGGAAATCCGGCAATGAGCGGCGAGGCCAGAATGACATGATCGGAGGCGATGTACTGCCTGGTGATGTCGATGGCGTCGTCCTGGATGGTGCAAAGCCCTGGCGTTTTGAGCCAGCAGTTAAAGCAGCCAACGCAGTATCCGATCTTTTTATCACGCAGGACGATAACCTTGACGTCATGACCGGCGGCGCTTAGTTGCTCCCGCAGGCGGGCAAGGTAAGGGTCCATATTTCCTTTAGCCGGGTCCGGGTTTCCGTTCAAAATTAAAATTTTCATATTTTCCCCTCTTCAGGTTTGATCCTTTTTCGGAATTTCCAGGAAGGGCGGCAGGTTCGGGCGGTGCCGCACATCCGTCAGGACGGGATAGCGGAACCCGGCCGCATGCGTAGCGGCCAGCGCCTTCATCATGAGATCCATTTTGCTTTTCGGGATCGTAAAGATGAGTTCATGATCCTGAGTGGCGGCAAAGACTCTGTTCCCGCCGGAGGGAAGAATAAACTGGCTCAGATCCGTTTTGACAGTCCGCGCCACCACGTCGCCGCAGCTGCCCATACCGGTAGGCAGCGTCGGCGCTATGCCCCCGCCTCCATTGACAGCCGCCTGCGCCAGACGCATCGCCTGGGCAGAATCGACATACAGACAGATCATGTCCGGTTCGAATTCAGTCCGATCGATAGGCGCCGAAACCATGTAAATGTACTTGCCCGGCTCATGCATTTTTGAATCGTCAAAGACTCCCGGGGAGGGATTGTCCAGAAATCCCATGACCACATGGCCTCCGATGCAGCACTGATCCTCTTTGCCGACAGCTACCGTCCATCCATATCGCCTGGAAAGACCCCAAGCCTGACAAATCGCAATGGGATAGCCCATATCCCTGACGGGGATTTTGACTTTAGACGGAAGCGTTTCCCCTGCAGTGAAAAGCCTGATGCCGATAGGAAAAGTCTGCGGCCGAATGTAGGTATTCAACGTCTCATTTACAGTCTTCAGGTCCATTTTACCCTCCCTATATTTTTACACCGGGTCCTTGAAATCAGGCGGGCGCTTGGTAAACTGCGCAGTCACCGCCTCCATCTGGTTGGGGCTGCCCATCAGCTTCATCATCAGTTCGGATTCCATCATCAGCCCGCGGGCGGAATCACCGTGCCAGACGTCGTTGAGAAGCTTTTTGGCTGCGCGGATGGCGTCGGGATTCCTGGAAGCGATTTCTCTGGCCAGAGCCATGGCGTCATCATAAGGCTTGTCGCAGACGTGTGTCACCAGTTTCAGACGGAGCGCTTCTTCGCCCGGAATAACTTTATTCGTATAGATCAGTTCCTTGGCCACGTCGATCGACACAATGTCGCGGATGGTCTGGGTAACGCTCATATCCGGAATCAGGCCCCAGCGCATTTCCATGATGGAAAATTTGGCGTCAGGCGTGGAGAAGCGAATGTCGGCGCCCATGGCGATCTGAAAGCCGCCGCCATACGCGACGCCGTGGATGGCCGCGATCACCGGTACCGGCAGCTCTTTCCAGCCATAGCCGATATGCTGATAGATGTTGGAAATCTTGTCCTTGTAACGATCCGTCAGATTGGGAAACCGTTTTTCTCCGGACTGTATGGCCGCGAAGTTTTCAATGTCCAGACCGGCACAGAAACTTTTGCCTTCGCCGGAGATAACCACCGCGCGCACGCCCGGCTCTTTGGCCAGCCGGTCAATCGCGGACGCCATGGCATCGATCAGATCGAAGCTCAGCGCGTTGTATTTATCGGGCCGGTTGAAACGGACATCCGCTATGTGGTCCGCGATGTTGATTTTTACCAGTTCACTCATAAATATTTCCTTTCTTCAATAATACTTTCACTTCACTAATCCGGTCCCTGCCTTATAAGCCTGGTCCATAACAGTTTGATTGTTCTTTGCCGAATCCAGGCTTGCCGTTCCTCCCGCAGTAATGCGTTCTTCAACCTTGAAACCCAGGAAAGCGAGGACACCTTCATGGAGATCAAAGGACGAAGCAAACAAGGCGGTTTCCGGCTGTCCCTGGGAATAGACGGTTACAGCTTTTTTCCCTCTGATCTTGTTTCTGAACGCTCCCGGTTGGCCGTCCTTGAGATACAGCAGGGCAAAAAGCCGGTCGATAAAAATTTTGGTCTGACCGGTTATCTGGAGCATGAACACCGGCGTCCCGATCACGACGGCGTCGGCGCTCACGATTTCATCATAGAGTGGCGTCATGCCGTCGACTTGGACGCATTTTCCTTCCGGTGTCTGGCATTTATAGCAGGCTTGGCAGCCCCGGATGCTCAGCTCATTAAGGTTAAATATTCTGGTTTCCGCACCCGCCTCGGATGCACCCCGTAAAACCTCATTGACGATACTGGTTGTATTTCCTTTTATTCTTGGACTTCCCACAAAACCGACAACTTTCATGATGTTTTCTCCTATTTTGAATAACTTGTACTTTATGCCGCTTCCACTCTGCATGGGCACACCGCCTAAAGGTGGCGAGATGTGGTTATGACACGAGCAGAGGTCTGATGATCATTTCTTCTTTTTATAATGCCTCCACCCTGCATGGCACACCACCTGAAGGTGGCGAGACGTGGCTTCGACGGTAGCCTGTTAATCATCCAGATTATCTCTTGCTATATGGCTCCACTCTGCATGGGCACACCGCCTAAAGACGGCTAGACGTGGTTTTTTACATGAGCAGAGGTCTGATGGTCATTTCTTCTTTTTATAATGCCTCCACTCTGCATGGGACACCGCCTAAAGGCGGCTAGACGTGGTTTTTTACATGAGCAGAGGTCTGATGGTCATTTCTTCTTTTT
>CAZDYR010000098.1:7945-8038 GCA_964509625.1 uncultured Smithella sp.
ATATTGCCTCCACCCGGCACGGAACACCACCTGAAGGCGGCGAGACGTGGCTTCGACGGTAGCCTGTTAATCATCCAGATTATCTCTTGCTAT
>CAZDYR010000099.1:0-4086 GCA_964509625.1 uncultured Smithella sp.
CGCCACCAGCCGTGCCGCGGAAGATGCGTAAAATTAGTAAGCATCACACATCAGATTGCCAGGAGCCGGATCATTTCCGGCGGCATGAGAAACCAGGTCGCCAGCGATCGGCCGATGATTTGTCCTTTCGCGTTGAACAGGACCGTTCCGGTATATAATTTTCTTCCATCGCTCCCAACTGGCCAGGCGGCGACGACGCATGGCTCGTCGCAGCGCAGGGGCTTTTCGATTTGGCCGATCAACCTTCCTAAAAAACCGGGTTTCGTATCCGTCAGTTCCCATAGAGCGTAGGCCCCCGGGCAGTCCAGCGCCGTCCAGAGAAATTCAGGTCGGACATACCCCTGCTTGTCGACGTGCTCCAATGCCGGTGTCCAGGGAGCGGCAACCATGTTGGTGCCTGAGACATGGCCGGGATGGATCTTGAGGCCTTCCCCCTCCGGCACATCCGCACCGCAGCAAAAGCAGATGGGATGAATGCCGTGTCCGGTCACGTGGGTATAAGGCGTCGGTTTCAGGGCAATGGACGCCTTGGCGGCCCGGACGGCTTCTTCATAACCCGGGGCATCCGGCACCGTGAGGTCCAAGAGGCCCGGCTTTGCCTCAATAATCATCTGATCGCCATCCATCAGATAATAAATTCCATCGCTCCCTGCGCAAATTTGCAGTTCCCGGTCAAGCGGTGTGGGGCGTTTGATCATGACGTCGATCACGCCGTCGATGTATCGGGCTAAGAGGCTGCAAACATAACCACCGTTGGCGATGTCCGGCGGGCCTTTATATTTTGATGGGATCGTAACATTGCAGATGGTTTTCAGATCGGATTGCTTATTATTTTGAGACATTGAAATGATCTTGTTCCCTCCGTTTATTTGCTGTTGCAGCACATCCCTTGCGTATCGAGTTTTGTTTGTCAATATATTTGTATACTCGTTCGTGTTGTTATATGCTTCTAAAAGTTAATCGAAGATTAAAACAAAACTGTTGACCCTGTTTTCGAAAACAAGAAACAGAGAATATGGGGATGAAAAATATTTATAAAGCGCGTATCCAAAATGGTTTCACGCTTTAGATGATTTCCGATCGTTTAAATATTCATCAAACGACCGTCAGCATGATCATTAAGAGTATGAAAGAAAACTGATTATTAACCTGACCTTATGTCCTTCCTTTGCACGAAAGGTATCTCCATGAAGCGCTTCTGGTTGTTTCAAGATGTTCCGGACGAATTGTGGCGCAACTGGCGCTGGCAGTTTAAAAACCGCCTGCGCAATTCCAGCGACATTCTCCGCTTCTTTCCGAATCTACCCGGACCGGAAATCTTAGCATTTCAAAATTACATTCAGCGATACAATATCAGCCTGACTCCCTACGTGTTATCATTAATCAATACCGATGAACGGGATAATCCGGTCCAGGATGATCCCGTATGGAACCAGTTTCGCTTTTTGTCCCCTGATGAAATGACGGGCTGTGACGATTACGACGGAGTGAACATCAATTGGGAAAGTCCCTCCGAGCTGCCGACCCGTCTGCTGCAACACAAATATCCGGACCGCGCCATTATCCGGATTATCAACCAATGTTTTGGCCATTGCAACTACTGTTACCTCACATCCCGGGTGCTTGACCGGGAAGCGCTGCGCGACCGGGAAGATTACCGGACCGCTTGGTTGCGGACACTTGAATATTTAAAGGCGCGTCCTCAGATCCGGGATGTCCTGATCAGCGGCGGTGAACCTTTAATGCTCAGTAATGAACGTTTGAAATCGTTACTGAGTGACCTTTCCGATATCCCATCGCTCCAAACCATTCGCCTGAACACCCGGGCCTTTACCTTCAATCCTTATCGCATTGACCGCGAATTGGTGGAAATCTTCAAGAAATACCGCCTGACCGCACTTGAATTGCACATCGCCCATCCCCGGGAAATGAATGATTCCATGGATCAGGTGTTGCAGATGTTTGACGACGCGGGGTACCGGCCCGTAATGCTGTGGCGTTCCCCTTTGCTGAAGGGAATTAATAATTCCGTGGAAATCCTGGAAGAATTGTTTTTTAAGTTATACTCTCGCCGGATACTCCCCTATTATATTTTTCATTATGCCCCTTACACTTTGGGACGCTCCCGGTTTGGGCTGAGCATCCGGGAAGGCTGCGAATTGCTGGCCGCGTTGCGCCGCTGCATACCGGGACCGGCTTTTCCGAAGTATACGTTATTTCATGTTGAGGGAAAGCAGGATATCCCGCTGGAACTGGAAGGAACGCCGACGTTTCAATATATCCGCGACGAATCGGGCCGGCCGGCGGTCCGTTTTAAAAATTGGAAAGGACATTGGGTAACTTACCCGGATCTGCCCTATGAAAAGACCATCGAATCAACGAGCCGCAATGCGATTGGATTGGGGTGAAATCTCTACTCCTGCTGTTTGAAGATGATCTTTAAGAGATTGATGTGAAGAGATTTTATTAGAAGAACAGAACAAAATTGAACACAGAGGAAATTTGATCCCCTGACCTCCCTGAGTCCTGCCGGGGCAGTAATGCAGGCCGCTGCAGGCAAAGAATTACTTTTGCGATCAACGGATTCACTTGAGTGCATGAAGAATTTTACGGGCCAGATCGCCGATGCTGAAAGGCTTCTGAATAAAATGGACCCCTTCATCCAGAACGCCTCTGTGCGCGATCACATCGGTTGTGTATCCCGACATGAAAAGCACGCGTATTCCGGGACGGATGCCTTCAATATTTTCAATGAGTTCCTTTCCGCTCATGCCCGGCATGACGACGTCGGTGATAACCAGATCGATGTTGGTTTCGGCGCTATCGATCAGCGTCAGCGCTTCCTCCGGATTTGCGGCGGCAAGCGCCCGGTAACCGATGGCTTCAAGCATTTCGGATGTCAATTGGCGAACCATATCTTCATCCTCGACCAGAAGAATCGTTCCGGATGCGGCGAAGGACGACGCTTCCTCCTTTTCCTCCTTCACGATCGTTTCTTCATCGCTTCGGGGAATATAGATTTTAAACGTTGTGCCTTTTCCCGGTTCACTGTAAACGTTGATGAAGCCGTTAGCCTGCCTGACCATTCCGTAAACCATGGAAAGTCCCAGCCCCGTCCCTCTACCTTTTTCCTTGGTGGTGAAAAACGGTTCGAAAATCTTCTGTAGGGTTTCTTTGTCCATGCCGACGCCTTCGTCGCTTACGCCCAGCAGGACGTAATATCCGGGCGCGAAACCGCTAAGAATCTGACAGTAGTCCTCGCTGAGATGGATGTTTTCCGTCTCGATCGTCAGCCTGCCTCCGTCGGGCATGGAGTCGCGGGCGTTAACGGCTAGGTTGATGAGGACCTGTTCCATCTGTGACGGGTCCACTTTAATTTTCCAGAGGTTTTCACCGGGATAAAATTTCAGATCGATATCCTCTCCAAGCAGACGCAGAATTGTTTTTTCCGTATCGACGATCAGGTGGTTAAGACTGACATTGACCGGCTCGATCATCGCTTTTCTGGAAAAGGCCAGAAGCTGACGTGTGACATCCCGGGAGCGGATGGCGGCTTTTTCAATTTCTCCGATCTCTTTAAGAAACGGACTGTCCGGGGGCAGACGTAACTTGAGTATTTCCGCATAACCGAGAATGACGGTGATCATATTATTGAAATCGTGAGCGACACCGCCGGCCAGCCGTCCGACGGATTCCATTTTTTGCGCCTGATGAAGCTGTTGCTCGATTTTCGATTTTTCCTGCGCCGCCTGCTTCTTTTCCGTGATGTCGCGGACCAGTGTGCGGAACCCGGTAATCTCTCCGTCGGGATTCCGGATAAACGATGAATTAGCCTGGTGTGTCCGGATGGACCCGTCCTTGCACACCGCTTCATACTCCACCAGCTTTTCAATTTTGCCGGTCCGGTTCATCCGCGAGTAGGTTTCCTTCAGGTAAAGGGCGGCTTCTCCTTTATTAACTATCGAGAACTTTTTCCCCAGGAGTTCGTGGCGTTCGTATCCGATCAGGCGGCAGGCGGCGTCATTCAAGAACGTGTAAACGCCGGAAAGATCACTTTCAAAAAGCCCCTCGTCCATGGTTTACAGA
>CAZDYR010000099.1:4096-7997 GCA_964509625.1 uncultured Smithella sp.
CATGTCCGTTTCGTAGTACCCATCCCCGATGCTTTCCAGAATGGTTCGGTATTTCTCTTCGCTTGACCGAAGGGCTTCTTCCGCTTTTTTGCTTTCCGTGACATCTCGGGCCAGGGCGCGAAATCCTGTTGGTTTTCCGTTTAAATCGCGCATGAGCGCCACATTGGTCTGAAAGATCATTGGCGAACCATCTTTGCGAATGGCCGTTGCATCCATCATCAGGACCGGCTTGCCGGTTGCGTAGATTTGTTTATAGGTCACCTTCAGGCGTTCGATGACATCCGGAGGATGTATTTTGCGATAGTTCATTCGGAGCATTTCGTCCCGTGAGTAACCGAGAATCCGGCAAACGGTATCGTTGACGAAGGTGTAGTTTCCGGCCAGGTCATTTTCCAGATATAACTCGTCCATGGTCTCCAGAATGGTTTTGTACTTCTCCGCCGTCTCCCGGAAACTTTTTTCCTGTCTGATCCGTTCGGTAATGTCTAGAGCCAGGCCCCGAAAGCCGGCCGCTTCCCCGGAAGGGGTTTTCACCAGTAAAACCGACGATTGAATGGTAACCGTCGTTCCATCCTTTTTCAGGACTTCATATTCGATCATGGTTTTCGGCCGCCCGGTGCGGTAGATATCGCGATAAATACTTCTGACCTGCCCGATGCTTTCCGGTTTGTGGCAAATTCGATAACTCCTGCCCAGCAGTTCTTCGCGCTCGTAACCCAGACCCTGGCACACAGCCTCGTTGACAAAGGTGAAATCACCTTTCAGATCAAGTTCAAAATAAGAGATGTCCAGATGGTCGAGAATAGACAGGAGGTGATCCAAGCCATCATGGCCGACGTGTGCCGGCAATGAGTCGTGAACGGATATTTCCGCGGATGTTTGGTGTGTCCGGGAACCGGTGCGCTGCGGCGATCTCCGACTTTTCTTGTTGCCGTCGGTTCGTGCCATATCACATGACCTTTCTGCTAAAAAAACGGACCAAATGATTCAGCTTTAACCGTCAAAACCATTCCTGTGTTGGCTTACTTTTAAACTGTTCCAGTTGATGTTGCAAGCAAATAAAGCAATCGGCAGGGTCTCTCAAGAATCCCAGCCGGTTTCAGAAACCGTAAGTGATTTATTTTGTTTTCCTCTAATAAATAGCAAATGAATTAATGAGGTTAAGTCTCTTTATGGTTCATGTTGGATTGATTAAAGTGATTTCAGGTATAGAAGGAATCAGTGGATAATAGGTGCTGCCATCACCATTTCAGATGGCCACGTAGCGGAAGCCGAGGATGTTGGAGGAGATGTTGTTTCACTGTCGCTACGGCAGAATTTCTTCAATCCGCTTTTTGACAGTCGCCGGGAACAGTTCGGCCCGTCTCGCAAGTTTTTCTTTGTCGATGGCGTCCCAATCCAGTTCGTCTGGAAACGGGACTTTTTTTCGCAAATATACCGTGTCGAGGAGCGCCTTTTCGGGTTCGGCCAGATTATAGCCGTCTTTTGATTCGTAACCGTTAAACAACCGCGACGCAATGCGTGAAAACTCGATGGTGACGCCGCCCACAACGACATTGCGCGACTGCCCGACCGCCGTTTGCAGCGTCAGCACCGTGCAGACCGTCGGGGATTGCAGGATAACGCCATGGCGGTTGAGCGCCCATTCGCAGGAGATATACGAAGGTGTTCTCAAAAAGCAGGCCACTTCTTCAAGTGCGGGACGTGCCTCCCGCAACGTGTTAACATACACGCCGCGAGTGATGCGTTCGACCATGCCTTTGGCCTGCGCCCGCGTGAGAAAAACGTTGGCGTTGGTTGTGAATTTCTCCACGTCGGTATAGCGAAACATCGGCGGCAGTTGCATTAAAATGGAAACGGTCGTCATGGCAGATGCACCCTCTTTTCTTTCAATTCGCCGAAAAGCGTGCCTGCCGCTTCCAGAAAACCGGCGTATTTCTGCCGGCGATGAACGTCCAGAACCTCCGGCGGCAGAAAGCGCGATAAGTCTTGCTCGATGGCTTCCTGCATCATCACTTTTTCTTCTTTCGACGGTTTGATGAAAAATGAGAAGGTTCGCCGGGCGACAAAATCCGCGCGGTAGAGCGTCCATTTCCTTTCAATGACTTTAATGTCCGGAGACGTTTCCCGAACGGTATAGAGATGCCAGAGATCAAAGAAGTCGCGGCCCTTGAGATAGCGCCGTTCGAGAAGAGCGCGCACTTTATCGGAAAGAATCTCCTGCGGTGTTTCAGCGACAATGACAGTGTTGGCGCGCGGCACGCGGAATTCCCCGGATGACGCAAGATACGCCACCGTTCCCAGCGAAGCAAGAACGATATTCTGAACATCCGGCGCCTTGCCGGGCGCCAGGCTTTCAAACTCCAGTTTGACGGAAATCTTTTCCCGCGCTCCCTCCGGGCGGAAATCCGCAAAGCATTTGACGGTGCCGCCGCGCGAACTTTTGTCGCGCAGCGTCAGCGCGCCCGTGCCAAAATGCGCGATCATCAGATTTTGCGAGCCCTTCAGCGCCGCGCCGATGAGGGTTTGTATCGCGTCTGTTGTAAGGGACGTCACAAAATCCAGGTCTTCCGAAAAACGGCTTCCGCCGTAGCACCAGCGAAGCGCCGTCCCGCCCTGAAAAATCAGATAGCGGCTGTTCTTCTGCTGATAAATCTGATGCAGAAGAATCAACTGGGCAATCTCCGCTTTGCGGATATAGGTTTCATGATAATTCTTCATAATTGATTACATTATAATACATATTTGTATTGTAATGTAAATGGATTTATCGAGCCGCGGTTTCATCTTGACGAATTTCCAACTGGGTGCCGAATTGGCGCGGAAGTGGAATCATGTCTTCAGATGGCCACGCAGCGGAAGCCCAGGATGTTGGAAAATACGTTTTTTTCGATGTAGTGCCGGTCGGTGAGGCTGATTTCGCTGTGCGCAATCCAGCTCGCGCCCTTGACAATGCAGGTGTCCGATGTTTCGCTGTCGCCGATGACATCGCTGGTCCATTCCAGAACATTTCCCAGCAGGTCGGCAACTCCCGCTGAATTGGCGAATTTTACATACTGATCCACCGGGGTTGTATCCCCGTGCAGGCTCTTTTCAATATTGCAGGCGTTTTCCTTCCACTCGTTGCCCCAGGGATAAAGATACCCGCGGGCTGTCCGCGCGGCCGCCTCCCATTCGATTTCAGTCGGCAGTCTTTTGCCTGTCCAGGCGGCAAAGGCGCGGGCATCTTCGAGGCTTACGTGAACCACCGGATGCGTTCTTTTGAGATGCAGAGAGCTGTCCGGGCCAAGCGGCCTGTGCCAGCAGGCGCCGGGTACTTTTTTGCTGTAGGCTTGGTTGTGCAGCGAAAAACGTTCCACGCCGGTGATCGGGTCGCGGCTGCGCTGCATGCGGGGATAATAAACGAGGCTGTAACCATATTTTTCCGCGGTGGTCACGTAGCCGGTTTGCTCGATAAAGATTTCAAAAAGCGCGTTTACGACCGGAAACTTGCCGATATAAAAATCCGGCAGGGTGGCAATCTGCTCGGCCAGTTCGCTTTTAGCCAGATGCGCTCCGCCTACCAGGTAACTGCCGCCTTTAATCAATATGTGGGCGTTGTAAAACTTATCGCGGACGCTCAGATAGCGGTTGAATTCTTCAGATAAAAACTGCGCCTTTTCCCGGATCTCCTCTTCGGTGTAAACACTGCCGCTCAAATCCGGGCCGAGCGCGGCCAGCGCGCCCGCGGCCTCAGCCAGGCGTGTCAATAAGTCCGTTTTTTCCCGCAGGTCGCCGTCAATATCTTTACCGGCCGGGGTTACGCGGACGCCCCCGCTTGAACCGCCCGAGCCGTCGCCGCCGCCGGCGCCTTTAGACCATTCACCGCCGCCGCTGATGGCCGCGTCTGTCATGCCTGTCC
>CAZDYR010000100.1:0-7978 GCA_964509625.1 uncultured Smithella sp.
ACAGGGCAGGAATGCTTTTCAATCCGGGAATCAGGATGATGATGAGCGGCACAAACACGACCACAATCCGATTGATCAGACTGGCCAGCCAGAAAGGAAGGTATCGGTAGAAAAAGCTTTTGCCCGATTTATAAAAGCGTTTGGCGTCTGCGCTGATTTTGAATTCATGTTCCAGGGTGGCCGGAAAGTCTCCGCGATTTTGAAAAAGCGCTGCACGGCTGTGTATCTCCACCGCGGCAGCCAGCAGTAAATCGGACAGGGCCGGATGTATATTGTCCCGGGCAATCAGTTCGACGGTGGGACAGACCAGCGTCACATCCTGCGCCGGAATATTTTTCCCGAATTCCATGGCGCCTTTCGGCATGACCAGTTTATTCAGGTAGCCGATACGCCGGACGTAAGCGTCAGCCTGGGTAAAATTAACCAGCCCGATGCCCGGCGTCCGAAGCAGTGAGCGCATGGTCTGTGATGAGGCTGAATCCGCCATGAGAAAAATGGCATCCGCTTTACCGGCCATAAGGGCCGTTGCCGCTTCTTCACCCTCTGCTTCTAAAAGCGTGGCGGCGCCACCCGGTTCAATGCCGTTTACCGCAAGCAATGTCAGGGCCAGTTTGCGCGTCCCGCTTCCTTCACGGCCAATCGCGATGCGCCTGCCGGCAAGCTGTGACAAAACCTCCACGGGCTTCTGCAGGCGATGAAAGATCAGAAGCGGCTGATAGGAAACACTCCCCAGCGAAACCAGTTTCTCGACATTCTGTCCTTTGGCCAGTCCCGCCTGAACAAATCCGATATCCACCTGAAACGCCGGATCAGCCAGGCGGTTGAGATTTTCCACCGACCCGGCCGAGGTCAGAATGACCACTTTCACACCATCGCGGGCGAGAATTTTGGCGTATTTTTCGGCAACGCTGTAATAGGCGCTTCCCTTCTCGCCGCTGGTCATAATAATTGTTTTAGGAGGCGCCGAATGGAAGAACCAGAAACAGGCAAAAACAATCACCCCGGCGACAAGGATCATGGCCACGATAGATGCCGCGCGCCCCATGCCGAAATAATCCATAAACATGGCCAGAAGTTTATTAAATCCGGTTTTGCCGCCTGCACTCATCATTATGCCTCCTTGTCAAAAATAAGGGGGATGTTCTGCGCGCTCAAATCAGCTGATGTCCGGCTCTTGCCTACCTTTGCAGCGCTTCCTGAATAGCCTGGGCCAGTTCCTTTTTCTCGAATATCTTTTCAATAGCGTCCCCTACGGCCATACCGGCCTGATCCCCCATCCGGTCTTCCGAGAACAATACATGATCCAGCGATGTCGTGGCCTGAACCGTGATTTGATTTAATATTCTTTTATTGACGGGATCCACAAGGTAAAGGGTCATTCTCATTTTGGTTGAATAGGTATTGGTGGGGAATGCCCTGCGGCAATTAATTTCCATCTCTTCAATCGCGCCGCCGATCAGAAGTTTACTGGCCACAATCTGAGGGATGGTCTCTTCCCGCAAATCCCATTTCGGGCCAACGCTGGACACATTATAGCCCGCCTTCCTCAGGTATTCTCTCACCCCCTGGGCAACCGCTTGCGTCGGCCGTGTGTGTTTGGGCAAAACCAGCACTTTCATGCCGTTCTTTTCAATCACGCGTCCAATGACAAGCGGATCGTCAATCTTACGCGTATCCGTGAATTCGACAACATGAATGATGGATTGCAGGGCTTTATACCCCGGTTTTATATAGGAGGGTATCGACGCGTTTTCCGCGTTATAATTCATATTGATGGAATAAATTCCCGTGGCAGCGCAACCGGAAATGCAAAAAACCGTCATCAGGCAAATGAACATCAGATAATGTAACGAAATCCTTTTCATCTTATCCTCCTTTAATCCCGCTTAAGCGGGACGAGTGTTAATTCTCCGCAGCTTGCTGCGATAATATGACGTTCACTTCATACCTCGACAGTTGCTGCGAGGTTGTTGATTTTTTCCTTTACAAGGCGCGAAAAACCTCATTGCCCGATCTGCTATCCACCATCCACTATTCACTATCCACTATACACAATCCACTATTCCAGGGCATGAACAAACAGACCGCTGCGCAGTTTAGGCTCAAACCAGGTCGACTTGGGCGGCATAATCGCTCCGGCATCGGCCACTTTCATAATTTGCTCCATCGTAGTTGGATGCAGGGAAAATGCCACGGCAAAACCCTCCTGATTCACCAGTTTCTCCAACTCCGCCATACCGCGGATTCCGCCGATAAACTTAATCCGGTCGTCCGTGCGCGGATCAGCAATCCCTAAAACAGGCGCCAGCAGATGATCCTGTAAAATGGCCGCGTCCAGGCTGGCTACCGGATCCCGGGCATCATAGACACCTTCCTTGATCGTGATGCAGTACCAGGCGCCATTCAAATACATCCCGAAATCATGCAGACGCTGCGGGGATTTTGCCGCGAAATTCTTTGTCACGGTAAACTGAGCGCTGATCTTTTCCAGAAACTGCTGGGGCGTAAGCCCCCGCAGATCTTTAACGGCCCGGTTATAATCCATGACCTTCAATTGGTTGTGCGGGAAAAACACGGCGAGCACCATATCAGACTCCTGTGGCTGACCGGACTTGCGTCGCTTGCGCGCGATGGTCGCGCCGGCGGCGGCACGGTGATGACCGTCGGCAATATACAGGGCGTTTACCTGAGCGAATTCGTTTTGCAGGGTTTCGATTTGTTCCCCATCGGCCGCCACCCAGGCCGTGTGGATCACGCCGTCTTCAGCGGTAAAATCATATTCCGGCTTTCCGGCAACGATCTTTTCCACGATCGCGTTGATGCCGGGACGCGCCATGTAGCTGATGAACACGGGGCCGGTCTGCGCGTTAACATAATCGACGTGGCGGATGCGGTCGTCTTCCTTGTCCTGTCTTGTCAGTTCATGCTTTTTGATCTTTCCCTCGTCATATTCCTCGGCGCTCATGACGCCGACAATGCCTGTTTGCAACTGCTTGCCCATCTGCTGGCGATAAACATAATAACAGGGCGACGCGTCCTGTTTGAGAATACCGTCTGCTCTTAATTTGGCAAAGTTGCGTTTAGCCGTCTCGTAAATAACCAAGTCGTCCGGACGCGTGCCGTCCGGCACGTCGATTTCCGATTTTTCCACGTGTATGAAACTGAGCGGCCTGCCCGCCACCGCGTTTTGTCCTTCTTCGCGCGTCATGACGTCGTACGGCAAAGCCGCCACGTCAGCCGCGTATTTCGCCTGCGGTCGAACCGCTTTAAAAGGTAATACCAAAGCCATGATCTTTTCTCCTGTCTGAAAATACTGTTGCACTGCTAGTAACACAATGGCATAATCGGGGCAATGTCAAATTGATGACACGCACAAAAATTCAGAGGTTAAAGTAATGGAATACACTCTTGTTTTTATTCATGGTCTGGAAAGCACCTCCCAGGGCAACAAAGCGCAATACTTCCGGAAATGGTTCCCGCGGATGATTATTGAGGATTACACGGGAGATTTCCAAAACAGAATGCAAAAACTCGCACGAATTCTGGAGGGCAAAGACAATCTGATTCTGGCGGGCTCAAGCTATGGCGGTCTGATGGCGGCGCGCTTTGCGCTGGATAACGAAACACGCGTTCAAAAACTGATTCTGCTGGCTCCGGCGCTGAATATTGAAGGATTTGAGAAAGCCGTAAAACAAAAACTGCACATTCCAACCATCCTCTATCACGGAACGAAAGACGATGTGGTCGATCCTCCGGCCGTTCGCAGAATCGCGGAAAAAACTTTTGAACATCTCGAGTATCATCTGGTGGACGACGATCATCCGCTGAACAAAATTTTTCCCACCCTGCCCTGGCCCAAGCTTCTGGAGCAGGGATAGTTTGCGAGACAAAGGCTGATACTCATTGACAAACCTGCTCTTCTATATTAAAAAACAGGCATGAGCAGCCGAAAATAATTGCCTGATGGATTGTGAATAAGCGCTTCATGCAGCGCCAATATTTCATTGATATTAATCCGGCAATTCATGTGTCATGAATGTTGTTTCCTTTATTGTATTTATTCAAACATAATATCCGATATAGTATTCAATGAGGTAACCATGGCTGACGAAGACAAAGAATCTCCTTTCAATGAATCGTCCGTTTTCCCCTGGCTCAAAACAGCCGCAGATATGTGGCTCAATATGGCAAAAGCCGTGCCGCCTCATTCAGACACCACGCTGAAAACGCAAACCGCCGTTCAGAATCGTTTTACCCAGCAACTGGAAACAAATCTAAATCTGCTTAAATCGTTTTCCCGGATGATGAGCGAACCGGAATCCGCCTCGGCCACCGCTAATTCAGTCGGCGCCTTACCTGAAATTCTCATGAAAATGGCCCGGTCCGGTTTTGACGCCGCCATGCAAATCCAAAATCACTTGATGGAAAAGGCGGGCAGGATCGGCAAGCGCACGGAAGCATATAATTTCGACAATCTGGACCAGGAAGTTTTCAGGGCGCTGACCGACATTTATGAGAAGGAATTACGGCAATACCTCAAGATTCCGCCTCTGGGCCTGACGCGTTATTACCAGGAACGGTTCAACGAGATGCTGGACAAACACAATCTCTTCGAAACCACGCTGGCGGAATTTCTTTCCATCCTGTACTTACCGATGGAAAAATCTTTTAAAGTGCTTCAGGAAAAACTCCGTGAGATGGCGGAGGAAGGCCGCCTCCCCCATGAAACAAAAGAAAATTATGCCATGTGGCTGAAAATTCTGGAAGGCCACTACATGAATCTGTTTAAATCCAAAGAATACACCGACGCATTGCACCGGACGCTTAACAAGCTGGAGGATTTTATCATTGCTAAAGACGACGCCATGCGCGATTTTCTCCAACTGCTGCCGGTTGTGACACACAAAGACATGGATGACCTGTACAAAGAATTCCACCTGCTTAAAAAGAGGGTGAAGGAGATGGAAAAGCAACTGGGCATTTCGCAAAACAACCTCAGCGCCGTCAAGTAGCCGTCATCGATGGATTTACTGGAAAGCGACTGAAGCCTTCCGGAAGGAAATTTTTTCATGGACACAACAAAAATTCCTATAGACCTGATTCTGGAGCGCATGGCCGAAGACGCGGAAAAGGCTCAGCAGCGGGCTTCCAGAGCTTCCGACGTGCTCCTGGGCGAACTCAATTATGAACTCGGCTCAACGCCTTATGAAATTGTGTACGAAGAAGACCGGGTCCGGCTAAAGCATTATTTCAGGAATGAAAACGCGGAAAACAAGCTAAAGACCCCTCTGCTGGTCGTCTACGCGCTGATTAACCGTGAAACCATGCTGGACCTGCAGCCGGACCGCAGTGTCGTCAAAACGTTTCTGGAGGGCGGCATCGATCTGTACATGGTGGACTGGGGCTACCCCAAACGCAAGGACCGTTTTTTGACCATTGACGACCATGTTAACGGCTACATGAACAACATCGTCGATTTTATCCGCGGTAGAAACAATGTCCCCAAAGTCAATCTGATGGGCATTTGCATGGGTGGCACATTTTCCGTCTTGTACGCGGCCCAGCATCCCGAGAAAATAAAAAATTTAATCACCACTGTGACGCCATCAAGTTTTGACACGGACAAGGGTCTTTTGCATGTCTGGATGAAAGATGTGGACACGGACCGGATGATCCGAACCTTCGGCAATATTCCCGGCGATCTGATGAATTTCGGTTTTCTGCTGCTCAACCCCGCGCGCCTGATGATCGACAAGTATGTCGGCTTCATGGAAAATATGGACAACAAGGATTTTGTGGAAAACTTCGTGCGCATGGAGCGCTGGATTTTCGACAGTCCCGACGTTCCCGGTGAAACATTCCGTCAGTTTGTTGAAGACGGTTACAAGAATAATCTGCTCATTCAAAGTAAAATGTTTCTGGGCGGGAAAAGGGTGGACCTGAAAAAACTGACCATGCCGCTTTTGAATTTCTTTGGCGAGTATGACCATCTGGTCCCACCCGAAGCCTGTAATCAGCTCACAAAAGCCGTGGGCAGCACAGACACGGAAGACGTCTGCCTTGAAACCGGACACATCGGGATATACGTCAGTTCCAAATTTCAGAGACAGTTCGCCCCCAAGATCGTGCGCTGGCTCAAAGAGCGAGACCAGGAAGAGATGCCTCTATCGAAAAAAACACCGGATGCCCCGGTTGTCCTGAAAAAACCTAAAAGCGAACGCCGGGGGAAAAACAAGAAAACGACTGTCACCCGGAAACCTGCCGCCGGGAAAACGGCATCAAAAAAGAAATCGCCGGATAAGATTAAAATGAAAGTCCGGTCGCCGGCCGGGAAACGTAAACTGTCACTGATCGAAAAAATTGCTGAAGCCATATAAAAGAGGGAGAACGAAATATGCCAGCCAGAGAAGATTATTTTCGAGCCTTGAGTAAACTGAGTAAAGATATGGCCAAAACTCAGGATCATCTTGAAATCGGCCGTTTGATCGTTTCGACGGCACTGAAGACCCTGAAGGCCAAGGCAGCCGTCGTCTTCATGATGGATGAAAACGAAGAAAACGCGATTCGCAATACCGCGGTCGTCCAGATCGGGTTGTCGGACAAATACATCCACGCGGGGCCCGCGCACGCCGTAACAATCAGTCCACAGCTGATGAAAGACGGCTACATGTACTTTCGGGACGCTGCAACTGATAAACGTCTGGCAAACCATAAAGCAAAAAAGGCGGAGGGCATCGGATCCATCCTGTCAGTGCCCATCGTGGACCTGGGGAAAATGCTCGGAATCTTAAGCCTGTACACAAAAGAAATCCGCAAATTCACTATGGAAGAAATCGATTTTCTGTCCATTCTGGCCGAGCGCGGCGGCGCAGAGATCGCCAATCTTTTCCTCGTTCAGAGGTTGCGCCAGCAGTCCAGGATATTTCTGAAGCTGGCCGCCAGTATTTCCGAAAGTCTGGACGTCAAGGTTATTTTACAGGCCTTGACTGAAGATCTGGTGAAATCTTTGCGCCTCAAGGCTGCTGCCGTCCAACTCCTGGAAGAAGACAAACGATCCCTGAAACGAGTTGCCTGTTTTGGATTGAGCGAAAAATATCTGAACAAGGGACCGATTATGGCGGATAAAAATATGGCCGCGGCCCTCAAGGGAGAAACCGTCATTATTAAAAATGTTCTCAAGGACACCGGTATTCAGTACAAGAAAGAAAAGAAGGAAGAAGGCATTGTCTCCATGCTGTATGTGCCCATTAAATCCAAGGAGGATATCATCGGTGTCCTCATCATCTACAGTGGGCGGCAGCGGGAATTCACGGAAGATGAAATCACGCTGGTCACAGCCCTGGCCTATCAGGGGGGGCTCGCGATCAACAATGCCTGCCTGTATCTGACCATGCAGGATGACATCAAGGATTTGAAGGAGAATATCTGGAGTCATAAGTGCTGGTTCTGATAGTGAGCCGCCTTCTTCGGCCGACCTTGTTGGCACAGCCTGCCCCGGCGCAGGCCGGGTGCGCAGGCATCCTCCACAGATTCATGATACGACTGCGGAGCCTTAAGCCTTGCCGAAGCTGATCCTTTGAATGCGACAGACTTTTTTTGTTTTAAACCGATGAGAGGATAATTTCATGATGACCGGAAAAACGATTGATCAGTTGAAGATTGGAGATGCCGCGGAGTTTGCCAAAACCGTGACGGAAACCGACATTTATTTATACGCGGGGATCACCGGCGATTTCAATCCGGCGCATGTCAACGAAGCCTACGCGAAAAATACATTTTTCAAAACGCGTATCGCGCACGGAATGCTCACGGCGGGCTTCATATCCGCCATCATCGCCAACCAGCTCCCCGGCCCCGGAACCATCTATCTGAATCAGGATTTGAGTTTCCTGGCGCCGGTGCACATCGGGGACACCATCACCGCGCGGGTGGAAATTCTGGAGATTGATCCTGTCAAAAACCGCGTCCGGCTGAAAAC
>CAZDYR010000101.1:0-7959 GCA_964509625.1 uncultured Smithella sp.
CCGCTACGGTGTCTATGGATCCTGCTGCGGCGGGGGGCTCGGCGTGGCAACCGTACTTGAGAATCTGAGGCGCTGAATCTGATAAGCCTATCGGGCTTTTTGTGTCTTGTAGGGAATTGTTGCTTGATCTTTCCTGTCAGTTATATATTAATATGATATCGGAAAGGAGAGCAGGACCCATGAGAATCGCAATTGTCGGCATCGGCGGCGTAGGCGGCTACTTTGGCGGTAAACTGGCTAAAGCTTATGCAGGAACGGAAAAGCATGAAATCATTTTCATCGCCCGCGGCGAACACCTGAAAGCCATTCAGAAAAACGGTTTGCGCTTGTTCACAAATGAAGGGGATTATGTCGCCTGGCCGAATATTGCCACGGATCACCCGGCGATGGCCGGTATCTTTGATCTCGTTTTCTTTTGCGTTAAAAGCTATTCCCTGGAGAGTTCCGCCCTGGCCGTAAAAAAGAATATCAGCAAAAATACGGTGGTTATTCCGCTGCTCAACGGCGTTGAAAGCGCTCAAAGGCTTCGTGCCATAATGCCCGAGGCCGACATTGTGAGCGGCAGTGTTTACATCATCACGCATATCGAGCAGCCGGGTGTCATCCGCCAGAAAGATGGCGCGTGCAAACTGATTTTTGGTACGGACGATCCTCAGACCGCTAAAAAATATTCATCCGTTCTTGATTTATTATTGCAGGCAAAAATTAATGCCGAATTAACGGATCATATCTCTCAGACTCTCTGGACAAAATATCTGCTGATGTGCCCGCTTGCTTCTTTGACGTCAGCCACCGGTAAAACCTATGGGGAGATTTTAGAGGACGAGAAACTTAAAACGCTGACGCGTGAATTGATGCAGGAAGTGGCGGACGTTGCCCGCGCGCGGCAAATTGATCTCCCGCCAAACGCAGTTGACAAAACGATGGAAATGGTTGCCCGTTTTGGTTACGGTTCCAAAACATCCATGCAGCTGGACCGGGAAAAAGGCAATCAAACCGAGATTGATACACTGACGGCGTTTATCTGCCGGGCCGGCAGGGAATCGGGCATTCCAACGCCCCGCCATGACGATATATTAAAGCAATTAACGGCCTGAGGGATTCAGCCAACCTTCTTTTAAAGCTGACAGTCCGCCCATCCGTCTTAAAACATCATATCTGTTTGACAAAATAACCGGATTTGTTATAGGTATCATCTCTTTTAAGTTGGGCCGTTGTGCGCCCGTAACCCTGTTTCAGGATGACTATTAAAGGTGAAAAAAATGAAGAATATCTCTATCGGCTTGATCGGTTTGGGCAATATTGGCACCGGTGTTGTCAAATTGCTGCAGCAAAATGAAAAACTCATTGCTCAAAAACTCGGGGCGAAGCTGATTTTAAAGAAAATCGCCGATATTAACGTCACTGCGCCCCGGGGCGTAAAAATCGCCAAAGGCCTGCTGACGACGAACGCCGGGGATATTATCAACGACCCGGATATCGCTATTGTCATTGAACTGATCGGCGGTTACGAGCCGGCACGGACTTTTGTCCTGGAGTCGATTAAGAAAGGCAAGCACGTGGTGACCGCCAACAAAGCCATGCTTGCCACGTACGGCAATGATATTTTCCCGGCCGCGCAGAAAAAAGGTGTGGACATTGGTTTTGAAGCCAGTGTCGGTGGAACCATTCCGATCATTAAAACATTGAAGGAATCCCTGGTCGCCAACAAAATCAATTCCATCGTCGGCATCATGAACGGGACCTGCAATTTTATCCTGACCAAAATGACCGATGAAGGAAAGCCCTTCGACGTGGTGTTGAAAGAGGCTCAGCAATTGGGTTTTGCCGAAGCGGACCCGACGTTTGATATTGAAGGCATTGATACATCCCACAAGATGGCGATTGTTCTGTCACTGGCTTACGGGAAAAAAGTCAATCTCAAAAATATTTTTCTCGAAGGAATTACCAGGATCAGCAGTTCGGACATCGCTTTTGCCAAGGAGCTGGGATACCGGATCAAATTGCTGGCCATCGGCAGGCTGAAAGGTGAAGCCGTAGAGGCAAGAATTCATCCGACCATGATTCCTTCCGGTCATCTGCTGGCGAATGTCAATCGGAACTATAATGCGTTTCATATCGTGGGTGACGCTTCCGGCCCCGTCTTTCTTTTCGGCCAGGGCGCCGGCATGATGCCCACGGCCAGCGCGGTATTCAGCGATATTCTGGACAGCGCGCGCAACGTGATGAAAGGTATTTCCGGCCGTGTGCCGCTCAGGTCCATAGACGAAACCGGCATGAAGGATATCAAACTGGTTCCGATGGACAACATCGAGACCAAGTATTATTTCCGTTTCTCCGTTCTGGACCGTCCGGGTGTTTTATCCAAAATATCGGGAATCCTCGGAGAGCATAACATCAGCCTGGCATCGGTCATTCAGAAAGCCAGAGAAGAGGCGGGACCTGTTCCGATCGTCATGACGACTTACAAAGCCAGAGAAAAAGATGTGCGTCAGGCGCTGAAAAAGATAGACAGGCTCAAAGTTGTGCGGGACAAAACCATTGTAATTCGGATTGAAGACGATTTGTAACTTACGCTGAAGGACAATTTATGAAATATGTTGTATTGCTGGGCGACGGCATGGCGGATTATCCAAGCCGTAAACTTGGAGGCAAAACCCCGCTGGAGTGCGCCCTGACACCTTTTCTCGATCAGATAGCCTCTCAGGGCACTCTGGGACTGATTGATACGATTCCGAAGGGCTTCACCCCGGGATCCGATGTGGCTAACCTGAGCGTTCTTGGCTACAATCCCGAAGAGACCTACACGGGCCGTGGACCGCTGGAAGCGGCCAGTATGGGCATTCATCTGGGTACCAACGATGTTGCCTACCGGTGTAATCTGGTGAGCATCGGCGATAAGGATTCCGACCGGGCTTTCATGGATGACTTTACCGCCGGGCATATATCTTCTGCCGAAGCCAGAGAGATTATTTCAGACCTGAACAGGAGGCTCAACTCTTCTCAGTATCAGTTTTATCCCGGTGTGGGGTATCGCCATTTGCTTGTGTGGCGAAATGCGTCGGTGTCTCCACTGACAACACCGCCTCATGATATTCCCGGCAAAACAATCGCTGATTATCTTCCCCGGGGAGATTTTGCCGCTGAAATTCTTGAGCTGACGTCAAAAGCTTCCGAGGTCTTAAAGGACCACCCGATTAACGCGCGCCGTTTGTCAGACGGCAAGAAACAGGCAAATTCCATCTGGCTCTGGGGGCAGGGGAGAAAACCGCAGATTGTTCCGCTGACTCAGAAATATGATTTTAAAGGCGGTATGATTTCGGCTGTTGATCTCCTGAACGGTCTGGGAATCAATGCCGGATTAAAACCGTTACGTGTAGAAGGCGCCACCGGCTACATTGACACCAATTATGAAGGCAAGGCCAAGATGGCGATTGACGCGCTGAGATTTATGGATTTTGTATTTCTGCATCTGGAAGCTCCTGATGAAATGGGGCATGAAGGAAATGCGGAAGGAAAGATCAAAGCCATCGAATTTTTTGACGAAAAGATAGTCGGTCCAATTTTGAATAACATCGGCAAGCTGGATGAATACCGTCTGTTGGTTCTGAGCGATCATCCGACTCCGATAGACATCAAAACCCATGTGGGAGATCCCAGTCCTTTTGCCGTGATATCGTCGCGAAAAGAAGAGAATCTGGTCTCGGGACGTCTTTTTACTGAAGCAGCCGCCAAAGAAAGCGGTGTTCTGGTATCTCCCGGCTATCTGCTGATGGAAAAATTTATCCGCGACTGGAGCGCTTTCATTGGAAAGTAACCTGACAAAAGTTCGCGTTATTTACGCAGATACAGACGCGATGGGCATTGTTTATCATACCAATTACATTCGATGGTTTGAACTGGGCCGCAATGAATTGATGCGTCAACTGGGTGTGGCCTACTCTGAGCTGGAATCACTCGGTCTGAATCTTCCTTTGACCAAGGTTTCCTGTCATTTTCTGGCGCCCGCGAAATACGACCATTTGGTCACGATTGAAACGAATTTTGACTATATCAAAAGAGCGAGCATCAAGTTTAATTCCAGGATTTGGGATGAGAATCAGCAAAAGCTTCTTGTCGAAGGTTATACCATCCACGCCTGTACCAATAATGAAGGAAAGATCCGCCGGATTCCGAAAGTGCTTCTGGATTTGATCGAAAAATACAATATCAATAAAGGGGAATAAAATAATGGCCGCAAAGATATCCAAAAAAGAGCTCAAAAGTCCTGATGCCTTTCAAACCACGTTTGAAAGGGTAGGCGATTATGTGTCTGAAAATAAAACACGCGTCACCGTAATCGGCGCGGCACTGGTCTGTGCGGTTCTTATTGTTGTCGGTATTTATTTCTACTGGAGCTACTATTCAGGTTCGGCCTTGAAATTATACGCCAAAGCTCAGGGAAATTTGCTGACCAGCGGCGACAATAAAGAAACAGTCAACGAAAACATCAAAATATTCAATGAATTAATTGATAAATACCCGCACAGCTGGAGCGGCCGGATGGCTTATTACCATCTGGGCAATATCGATTACCAAAACGGCGAATATGACCGTGCGATCAAGTCCTATGAGAAATTTATCAGCAAAGCCGGATCTGATAAAACAGGTGTTAAATTTCTGGCTTTGACTTCAACGGGATACGCATACGAAGCCAAAAAAGATTTCAAGGAAGCTCTGAAATATTTTGAAAAGGCGCAGGAAGCCTATAACATCGGTTTCGAAATGATTGGATTGCGCAACATCGCCCGCGCGTACGAAGAATTAAACAACAAAGAAAAAGCGATTGAGTATTATAAGAAGGCCCTGGAAAAAACAACCGAACCGTCGGCCACTATTTTCCTGAAAAGAAAGATATCCGCTCTAAGCTGATTTTTCTGCAGACCGATTCCGGCATCCTGAATAACACGGAGGCGCTATAATTTGAAAAAAGCATTAATGTCCGGAAATGAAGCCATCGCCCGCGGCCTTTATGAAGCGGGTGTGCGTTTTGCGGCGGCCTATCCCGGCACGCCCAGCACGGAAATCATGGAAGAATTCGCGAAGTATGAAGGTGTTTACGCGGAATGGGCGCCTAATGAAAAAGTCGCGGTTGAAGTGGCTATCGGCGCGGCCCTGGGAGGCGCAAAGGCACTGGCCGTCATGAAGCATGTCGGCGTGAATGTGGCGGCAGATCCAATTTTTACCGTCAGCTACACAGGTATAGAAGGGGCTCTGGTCATAATCAGCGCCGATGACCCGTCCATGCACAGTTCACAGAATGAACAGGACAATCGCAATTACGCCAAGTTTGCCAAAATTCCGATGCTGGAGCCGTCAGACCCTCAGGAAGCAAAAGATTATGTAAGCATGGCCTTTCAAATCAGCGAGAAGTTCGATACGCCCGTTTTTTTTCGGACGACAACACGAGTATCACATTCCAAATCGGTTGTGACGCTTGCCGAACCGCAAACTCCTGAAGACAATACAAGAATCGCCCGAAATGCAGAAAAATACGTGATGGTCCCCATCAACGCCCGGACAAGACGGGTGGAAGTGGAAAATCGTCAGAAGGCGTTAAAGGAGTTTGTTGAAGCCTTTCCCGAAAATAAAATGGAAATCAACGATCCGGAGGTTGGCATTATTACCGCCGGCATGCCCTACAATTACGCGAAGGATGTTTTCCCGGATTTCTCTTACCTGAAATTAGGGATGGTATACCCGCTTCCGGAAAAAATGATTCGGGATTTCGCCGCCAGAGTAAAAAAGATTTATGTGGTCGAAGAGCTTGACCCCTATCTGGAAGAACAGATCAAGGCCATGGGTATCAAAGTCACCGGCAAGGAAATCTTTCCTTACACCAATGAATTTGATCCCGGAATCATCAGAAACGCGATAAATTCAGATTTGCGGGGCCTGGCCTCTCCCTATAAAGAAAGTCTCGCCCAGCGTCCGCCAAACCTTTGCCCCGGCTGTCCGCATCGCGGATTATTTTACGCGCTTAAAAAATCCAAGGCGTATGTGCACGGCGATATCGGTTGTTACACCTTATCTTATTTAAAACCTCTTGAAGGGTTGCATTCCTGCATCTGCATGGGGGCAAGCATCGGCATGGCGCATGGGATGAGCAAGGCGCTGGGGGAAAAAGGGAAGGGCAAGGTAGTGGGCGTCATCGGAGATTCCACCTTTTTACACTCGGGCATCACCCCTCTTCTCAATATGGCTTACAACCATAGTGACGCCCTGATCATTATTTTAGACAATAGCACAACCGCCATGACCGGCATGCAGGAGCATCCCGGCACGGGTTACACGCTTCTAAGTAAGCAAGCAAAAAAAGTTGATCTAAAAGTTTTAGTATCGGCGCTAGGTATCAATAATATAAAGGTTATCGATCCGAATAATCTGAAGGAATCCAGAGATGCCATCAGGGAAGAACTGGCCGGCTCAGGTCCATCTGTTATCATCTCTCAAAGCCCATGTGTGCTTTTCAAAAGATCCGGCATGAAGCCCAAAACGCCATTGAAAGTCGATCCGGATAAATGTGAAGGCTGCAAAACATGCCTGGATTTAAATTGTCCTCCGATAGCCTGGAAAAAAGGCGTCACCAAAGCAGGGTCCAAGCGTAAGGGGATTGCCGTGATAGACGAAACACTTTGCAATGGTTGCGGATTATGCGCTCAGGTTTGCAAGTTTGACGCAATCAGTTGATAATGAAGGATAAATAAATGACTGATGAGAAAGTAAAAAGCATATTATTTGCCGGTGTCGGAGGCCAGGGTATTTTAAGGGCCAGCGACATTATGTGCGAAGCGATGATGGAAGCCGGTTTTGACGTAAAAAAGAGTGAAGTTCACGGTATGGCTCAGCGCGGGGGATGCGTGACCAGCCATGTCCGTTATGGAACAAGGGTTTTTTCTCCCCTGGCTGAACCAGGCAGAATTGAAACACTTGTCTCTTTTGAGAAAATGGAATCTTTGCGTTACCTGAAATATTTAAGCAAGGATGCATCCATCATTTTGAATACGGAAGAGATCAATCCGCCTGCCGTGAATATGGGCGATATGCCGTATCCTGATGATGTTATTAATTTTTTAAAGAATCACTACGCTAAGGTTATCGCTTTTAACGCGGCGCAACTTGCTCAGAAAGCCGGCAATGTTAAAGCGGCGAATGTCGTCCTTCTTGGAGCTGTTTCCAACCTGATGCGCATCGAAAAATCCGCATGGGAAAATGTTATCAAAAAGTCCTTTCCGCAAAAACTGGTAAAATTGAATCTGGACGCTTTTCAAATGGGAATTGCTGCTTAAATTACCTGCAACAAATCTACTAACTGAAAAGGGACTATATGGCAGAAGATTATTATCAGGTTCTTGGTGTTGATAAGAAAGCGTCCGCTGATGAAATAAAGAAAGCATATCGAAAACTTGCCGTCAAATGGCACCCGGATAAAAATCCAAACAACAAAGCGGCCGCGGAAGAAAAATTCAAAAAGATCAGTGAAGCATACGCAGTTTTAAGCGATTCCCAAAAGCGTGAACAATACGATACATTTGGTTCAGCCGATCAGTTCCGACAGCAGTATTCTCAGGAAGACATATTCCGGGGATTCGATCTGGATGAAATTCTTAGAAGTTTCGGTTTTGGAGGCTCCAGGGGAGGGGGCCGAACCACGTTCCGTACCGGTGCAAGAAGAGGCGGCGGCTATCAGGAATATGAAGATCCGTTTGCGGGAATGTTCGGGGGCATGGCCGGAGGCAGACAGCAGTATGCCAACATGCCTCAAAAGGGACAGGACGCAGAATATAACTTATCTATATCACTTGAAGAATCCGTATTGGGCGCGGATAAAAAAATATCCTTCCAGATTGAAAACCATATTGAAGATATTAATGTTAAAATTCCGGCCGGGATCAGCTCCGGAAAAAAACTGCGGCTTCC
>CAZDYR010000102.1:0-7919 GCA_964509625.1 uncultured Smithella sp.
TGTTTTACTGGAAGCCGAGCCCGGAGGCGCAGGCAGCTGGAGATAAACTGTCGATAAGCGGATTCACCTTCGACGGCAATGGATCCAATTTTCGCGGTTACGGCCCCATAAGAGTCAGCAATTCGTCGGATTCAAATTACGCCAATCTCATCGACAAGAACAATACGATCAGCAATACCTATGCGGGCGACCACAAGCCGCAGCTGGCAGCCTTAATTTACGCTGTCGCCGCGTCTAAAAGCCGCTAGGTGTCTGATTGTAAATTTCAAAATTCCATAAGTTACCGGCAAAAGAGGCACCGGACGGATAAGGACCGACGGTGCTTTTTTTAGATTGACTTGTTTTCGGGTAACACCATCATTTTTTACTGTCTCCCGCCGCTGAGAATCAATCAGCAGCATCCGCAAGCGGCAAAAAACGGCCATCTTCCGTTAATTTCAGAATTAAGATTATCTTGACATACAAGCCCGTGTTTTCTACACTTTGTTATTACAAATGAACTGCCACAAGGAGGATGGGCCGATGAGGAAAAAAATTGCTGTGTTTCTGGTGGTACTCGCCCTGGTCGCCTACGCGGCGCCGGCTATGGCCAACGACCCCACGGACGCGACCATCATTGGCGATGTACTGCTCGCGCGGCCCCTGGGCCTTGCCATGATCGCGGCCGGTTCAGTCCTGTTTGTTGTTTCGTTACCCGTGGCTATTCCCTCCCGCAGTGTAGGGAACGTGGGACAGCGGCTTGTGCTGGATCCCGTCGAGTTCACCTTTATCAGGCCTGTTGGAAATTTTGACTACACACTGGGAACCTGGCTGAAAGCGGATAACCAGACTCCTTAATGTTTTTTGCTCGCCTCATGATCAAGTATTTTTAAAATGATCGCTGTCATTCCCTGCCCGATCAACTAGGATAAGTCCATGCGCGCATCGTCTCTCCACGATTTACAGACACACTGCCCGCGTTGCCTTTTACGCCGGGCAATCTGCGTCTGTCCGATCCTGCCCGCCGTGAAGACGAAGACCGAATTCCTGATTCTCAGACATATCTGGGAAGCCCGGCGCCCCGGCAATACCGGACGCCTCGTGGCGCTGGCAATGCCCAATTCACGCATCATTGACTGCGGGGGCGGCGAACGCGTCGGTTCTTCTTTTTTAAAGGATAAAGGGCTAACGGATAATGAAACCTGGCTTTTGTGGCCCGATGGACACGCTCTCCGGCATGACACTCCCGATACAAGACCCCCTCAACGCGTCGTCGTTCTGGACGCGACATGGCACCAGGCCCGCCGCCTGTTCCGACAAAACCCGCTTTTGCAGACGATGCCGCGCCTGTCTCTGCCCGCCCCTTCCCGGGAACGCCGGCGATTGCGCAAACAGCAACGCCCGGACGGCATGTCCACGCTTGAATGCGTTGCCGCGGCAGTGGCCCTGCTGGAAGGAGACGAAACCGCGCGTCCGCTGGAGCATCTTTTCGACGAAGTAGTAAGGCGCAAAATCAACATGCGCTGGGGGAATAAACATTTTCCAGATCAGTCAGAATCCTCAAGATCAGAAGCTTTTGAGGCAATCAGTCGGGTGAACGGCGGATAAACAGGGCTTCCAGCCCTGGAGATATCTTATCCCGACCTGTATAGTAAGTTCTGCCTGTCAGACGTCCGTAGTTGTCGATATCCGAATGGATCATGTATGTTGTTCGCAAAGCGCGACCGTTTTCGGTATAATCCGCCTGCAAAACCGGAATGTTGTCGCCCGTCACGGCAATAATCCGGGCATTGCCGGTTGTTTTCTTTCCCTGAATAATACGTGTCATCTTTATTGTCCGATGATCACGTTTCAGAGTAACCACTCCCCAATAAGTTGTTCCGCCCTGCGGGTATCTGCCCACGGTGTCGTAGGTTCCTTCCAGAAACGTCAATAATTGATCTTCCTGCTCCCGGTCCAGAGACTGCGCGCCGGCAAAGTCACTGAGGCTGCAGATCAGAAACAGAACTGCCGCATATAAGAATGATCGTTTCATGTATCAATGCCCTTTCATTTTTTGAATGCGAATCCCGGTGAGGAGTGCGGCAATCATGGAGGGGGCCGCGAGAATCAGGAGGCTGATCATCAAGAAAGAATCCGGCTCCGGCCTCAAAAAGAAATACAAAATCAGAATTGCCGCAACAGAGCAGGCAGAGGCGATAATCATGTCCCTGCCGAAAAGAGCGTTGGCCCGGTACCAGATTTTTTCGTTTTGCAGTGTGGCCGGTGTGCGGAAGCCATAGATCCTGTTAGGCGGGACTTTGCGCAAGGCGAGCGGAACAGCAACCAGGGCCAAAACACCGGCTACCGCCAGAACTGTTACCAGACTTTTGAAATAGACGGGGGATTCCAACATCAATTTTCCCCTTTGGAATAATAACCTGGCACGTACCGGCCCGACAAAGCTACGAGTCAGGTTGCTCATAAAACGGCCTGCTGCTTTTTAAAGCAATTTTCTTCAATTATCAAACATTTCTGCACCGTCCGGCGCACATATTTGTAAGTTGCATAATTGAAGGCTTTTGGGTATAAACGCACCGTCTGCTTTAAGCAGGAAAAACCAAAAATATTTGAAAATGTTAAGGTAAATCATGGCGGATAGAATTGAAGTCGGTTTTAAAGAAGGCATTCGCGACGCCCTGGGTGAAAAAACCAGAAAACGCATCATTGACAATCTTGCGCTGGCGGTCGAAAAAGTGGCCACTATTGAAGTCTATACAGTTGCCGGCGAGCTGACTGACGCCGAATTACGTGACGCCGCAGCAGGCCCTCTCTCCGATCCGGTCATTCAGGAATTTTCCATCAACCGGCCGCTGGCGAAAAACTTTGACTGGCTCATCGAAGTCGGCTTCCGTCCGGGCGTGACCGACAACGTCGGCAAGACAGCCCGCGAAGCGATCACGCTTCTGCTTGGCGAAAAAATCGGCGCGCGTAAAATCAACGTCTACACGTCGCGCCAGTATTTGATCAGCGGCAGTCTGTCTCTGGCTGACGTAAAAATAATCGCCGAAGGTCTCCTGGCAAATGATTTGATTGAACGCCATCAGGTGATCAGCGCGGGTGAATTTGATTTTAACCTCGGAATACCCGCCTACGTTCCGCAAGTCACGGGCAAAGACGAACCCCGGGTCGCTCAAATCAATCTGGCAGAAGTTGACGCGCAGGGTCTTTTGAAAATCAGCCGGGAAAAGCTCCTGGCCCTGAACCTGGAAGAGATGCAGAAGATTCAGGCTTATTATCAAAATCCCGCCGTGCTGAAAGCCCGCCGGAAATTCGGCCTGGATGAAAACACAACCGACGTGGAGCTGGAATGCCTGGCCCAGACCTGGTCGGAGCACTGCAAGCATAAAATTTTCAACAGCAGAATCGATTATACCGACGGCCGGACGAAAAAGATCATCAACTCGCTTTTTAAAACCTATATCAAAGGTTCAACCGCTAAAATCCGCAAAGCCAAGGGCAAAAAGGATTTCTGCCTGTCTGTTTTTGTGGACAACGCGGGCATTATTAAATTCAATGATGACCACAACCTGGTGTTCAAGGTGGAAACGCACAATTCACCCTCCGCGCTGGATCCCTACGGCGGGGCATTGACCGGCATTGTCGGCGTCAACCGCGACCCGTTCGGCACGGGCATTGGTTCAAAGCTGATCTTTAACACGGATGTATTTTGTTTTGCCTCGCCTTTTCACAAAAAGAAACTTCCGCCCCGCATCCTGCATCCCAGACGCATTTACGAAGGCGTGCGCGAAGGCGTGGAGCACGGCGGCAACAAAAGCGGCATTCCGACGGTCAACGGCAGCATCGTCTTTGACGAGCGGTTTTTAGGGAAGCCTCTGGTCTACTGCGGCACCGCCGGCATCATGCCCGCGAAGCTCAACGGCAAACCCACGCACGGCAAGGAAATCAAGCCCGGCGATGTGATCATCATGACCGGCGGCCGGATCGGCAAGGACGGCATTCACGGCGCGACTTTTTCTTCGGAAGAACTGCATGAAGGATCACCGGTGACCGCCGTGCAGATCGGCGACCCGATCACCCAAAAGAAAATGACGGATTTCCTGCTCAAAGCCCGCAATGCAGGCCTTTACCGCGCGCTGACTGACAATGGCGCGGGCGGCCTGTCTTCGTCGGTCGGTGAAATGGCAACCTATTGTGGCGGCTGCGAAATCGATTTGTCGCTGGCTCCGTTAAAATACGCGGGCCTTCAACCCTGGGAAATTCTGGTATCCGAAGCGCAGGAGCGCATGTCGCTGGCGGTCGATCCGAAAAAAGTGGACCGATTTATGGAACTGGCCCGCAAAATGGGTGTGGAAGCCACGGCCATGGGCAGGTTCACCAGGTCCGGTAAATTTCATGTCCGCTACGGTGAAAAAACCGTGGCGTATCTGGACATGGATTTTCTGCACGACGGCGTCCCGCAGATGAAACTGCGAGCCAAATGGAAAGCGCCGAAAAATCCCGAGCCGACCTTTGCCGAACCCGCGAACTTTGGAAAAGCTTTTGTCCGGATGCTTTCGCGTCTGAATATCTGCTCCAAGGAAGCGGTCGTCAGGCAGTATGATCACGAAGTCCAGGGCGGATCTGTCATCAAACCCATGGTGGGCGCGCAAAATGACGGGCCGTCGGACGCGGGTATCGTGCGCCCGCTGCTTACTTCCATGGAAGGCGTTGTGGTCGCGCACGGCATCTGCCCGCGCTACAGCGATATCGACGCTTACCATATGACGGCCTGCGCCATTGACGAAGCCATCCGCAATGCCGTGGCCGTGGGCGCGGATCTTGATCATCTGGCAGGATTGGACAATTTCTGCTGGTGCGATCCGGTGCAATCCGCAAAAACACCGGACGGTGAATACAAGCTTGCCCAGCTGGTTCGCTCGAACATGGCGATTTACGATTACACAACGGCCTACGGCGTGCCCTGCATTTCCGGAAAAGACAGCATGAAGAACGACTACTCCATCGGCAAGACGAAAATCTCCGTACCGCCGACGCTCCTTTACTCCGTCATCGGCAAAATCAAGGACGTACGCAAAGCCGTCACAATGGATGCCAAACGTCCGCAGGATCTGGTTTACATCATCGGAGAAACGCTGGATGAACTGGGCGGTTCCGAATGGTTTGCCGAGTACGGAGCAATCGGCAATAAAGTCCCTCAGGTGGATGTGAAAAAAGCCATCAAGAAATATCGCGCTCTGCACAAAGCCATCGGGGCGGGCCTTGTCGCATCCTGCCATGACTGCTCCGACGGCGGATTGGGGATCGCGCTTATTGAGACCGCGTTTGCCGGCGGACTGGGCATGAATATCGACTTGAAGGACGTTCCCTACCGCGGGAAAAAACGTGACGACTATGTTCTATTTTCAGAGACAGCCAGCCGCTTTGTGGTAACCATTCATCCGAAAGATCAAAGCAAATTCGAAAAAATCATGGCCGGAAACGCCATGAAGGAAATTGGCTTTATCCCAGACGATGGCCTGTTCCGGATCACCGGACTGAAGGGCAAGCTGATCATCAAAGAAAAAGTAAGCAAACTTAAAGACGCGTGGCAGAAGCCGCTTAATTTTTAGACAGGATTGATACAATGGCAAACAAAGTCAAAGCGATTGTTCTCACCGGCAACGGCACCAACTGTGAAATGGAAATGGCGCATGCCTGCCGATTGGCGGGGGCCGACAAGGTCGATATCGTGCACATCAGCGAATTGCTCTTCGGTGAGAAGCGTCTGAACGATTATAACTTTTTGAATCTGCCGGGCGGGTTTCTGGACGGAGACGACCTGGGATCGGCCAAGGCCGGCGCCAACCGGTTTCTGCACGCTCCCATCTCCGGCGCCAATGAAATGCTCATTGAAGAACTGCTGAAATTCATTAACGCAGGCGGCCTGATTCTAGGCGTTTGCAACGGCTTTCAGTTGATGGTCAAACTGGGACTTCTGCCAGCGCTGGATAACAATTTTACCACACAGAGCACAACTTTGACGTTCAACGACTCCGGGCGCTTTGAAGACCGCTGGGTGTATTTGAAAGCCAACGCGCAGAGCCCCTGCGTGTTCACTCGCGATCTGAATGTCGTTTATTATCCCGTTCGCCACGGCGAAGGAAAATTCATTCCGGATAACAACGCCGTTCTGGAAGCCATGGAAAAGAAAAATCTCGTCGCTTTTCAATACTGCGCGGTTGATGGAACAACGACCCTCGAATACCCGGCCAACCCCAACGGTTCCGCGAACGCCATCGCCGGCATCTGCAACGAGTCGGGGCGCCTCTTCGGCCTGATGCCGCATCCGGAAGCGTTTCTCCACCGCACCAACCACCCCCGCTGGACACGCGAAAACCTTCCCGAAGAAGGCCAAGGCCTGACGATTTTTAAAAACGCAGTCAAGTTTATTCGCGGCAAAAAATTCTAATGTTTCGGATTAACGTTCATACGCCGCATCCTCATACCGATGCCCACGCCGATCCTGAATACGCAGGGGATGACGACATGTAGTCGTAACATTTTGATGATCATAAAAACAGGACGTGATACAAGGGTGCGCCTGAATGCCGCGGCAAACGGCATCCTTATGCGGCGATGCAAAAGTCACACCCCCTCGATCAGACGCAAATCGATCATTGTTCACACCCCGGCATCCTGTTCCCATAATCTTCTTGACGTACAAAATCACGCTTACTATACTACACCCAACAAAAAGGAAGTTTTTAGCAATAAATGTTTTCCGAAAAAGCAAAAAATGCCGCCCTAAAAACCGCTCTGCGGACACCGTTAAACTCATACAGGTTCTTCTCTATTTTGTTTACTGTCACTCTATGTCATATTTACATGAATAGAAAGGACATTGGGAGTATTATTAGATACAAAAAAGCAATGAATCATTATCAAAAAAATATTCTGTTTGTCTTTAATTATTTTCTGCGTAATAGTTACGATTTAATGTTCACCGATCTCATAGCGGAAAAACCGAAAAAATATCTAAATTATATTTATATTGAAGGAAAAGAATATGTCAGGCAACTTATGGATAAAAATTCAGGGGTGATTTTACTATCCGGACATTTCGGTCCTTTATTTAGAACCCTGCTTTTTAAAGAGATATTTGGAATATCTGTTTCGTCTTTTGCAGCGCCGGAAACCATAAAAGCATTAAAAAATCCATCTGAAACAATAAATAAAATGTTTGCTTCTGCTCCACTTTATGCAGTAGGTGAAGAAGAGCAATTTCAAGAGGCTTTATTGAGAAAGGAATGGATTAGTTTTCTAAATGATGTGCCTGTAAAAAAAAGAGGGGACGATAAATATATTTTATTTGGTAAAAATATATATCTTTCAGAACTTCCATTTAAGATATCATTAAAATATAACATCCCTATAATGTTCATAGGCATAACCATGATCAAACATCAATATCATGTATCCATCCTGCCAATGGATAATTTTCACACACAAAAAGAAGGATTAAAAAAATATATTGCCATGGTGGAAAGAATGCTTCGCTGTGATCCGTACGCGGGAAATTATATTGCAGTAAAACATTTTTAAAAATTTATAAGTTAGCCGCCTGAAGATATAAACGGTCTCAAAATAATATTTACAGTTGAAATCATGTCTTTTTAGCTGTCTTCCCGGCGAAGGCCGAAAACCGGTTTTAAAAGAGTCCTGGATGCCGGCCGCCGCCGGCATGACGGGTGTTCATTGAATGATGAGACGATTAATGATTGTTGAGATAATATAACTAACGAATAATTTCTTATCCATACTTTCAAAAGTGAAATGGGCATCAATGAATAAAAGTATTTCATAAAGTTACGGACGAACATTTCGCCGGTGAATATGATCGTTAGGATAACGTATAATATTTTTCGCACATTTTGAGAAGTAGCCCTCAATCTGGTAGA
>CAZDYR010000103.1:0-4082 GCA_964509625.1 uncultured Smithella sp.
GTTATGAGCCGGTGGCTCTACCAATTGAGCTATAGGCCCGCCCATTTTCCAATTTGCGGCTTTTTAACTTATGACCCATTCCTGGCGCGACGGCAGCGTCACGGCCAATGAATCCAGAATCTGTGCGGATCAAACCGGCATCGAGGTTCGTTGAAATATACCCAATCCCGGCGGTTGTCAACATTATTTTACCGCTCGCTTCCGGGAGGAATGCTTTGCCTTTTTCGGCTGTTCCTCTTCAAGCATTTCCGGTTCATCAATATCGGACTCGACGACGTCCACCGGCACATTTTCATCCGGACCCGCGATACCCATACGGTCGCTGATGCCAAAACGCATGCGCAGAACCTTCTCTTCACGCGGCGTGAGCGTGGAAAGTATCTTGCGTGTTTGATCAGCCAGATCCATACTGATGGTGGCCTCCGACGGAGACATGATCTTCTTGTCTTCTATAAAATCACCCAGGTGGCTGTCTTCTTCCTCACCGATCGGGGTTTCCAGAGAAATCGGCTCTTTGGCAATTTTCAGAACCTTGCGCACCTTTTCCAACGGATATTCCATTTTATTGGCGATCTCCTCCGGGGTCGGTTCGCGTCCCAGCTCCTGAACCAGATAGCGAGACGTCCGGATCAGTTTGTTGATCGTCTCAATCATGTGCACGGGAATGCGAATCGTGCGAGCCTGATCGGCAATGGCGCGCGTAATGGCCTGACGAATCCACCATGTCGCGTAAGTGGAAAATTTGTAGCCCCGCTGATATTCAAATTTGTCGACGGCCTTCATCAATCCAATGTTGCCTTCCTGAATTAAATCCAAAAACTGCAAACCCCGATTGGTATACTTCTTGGCAATGCTGACCACCAGCCGCAGATTGGCTTCCACCAGTTTTCTTTTCGCGATTTCCGCTTTGGCTTCACCGTCTTCGATCGACTCCACCACATTCTTTAACATCGCCGTCGGAATCCCCACATCCTTGGCAATATGTTTTATACGCTTTTGCGCTTCAGTCACGGCCAGATGACTCCGATGGAGCCAATCGATTGAAACTTTTGCTTCTTTAGCGGCCCGTTTCTCATCCTGCTTTGATTTTTTCATCCTGGACCACGCTTTTTCCATTTGCGTGAGCGTCAGGCCGGATTCTTTTTTAAATTGATTAATCACCCGTTCGGATCTTTCTATTTCATCGGTAAAGAATCTCAGACGGGCGACAAAACGGTGCATCTGTTTTTTACTGAAACGGATTTTCCGGCAAAGCGTAATGATGTTTTTTGTATTTTTGGTCAGTTCGGCCGTTAAAACCTCCCGCTGCTTGGGACGGATGGATTTGGACTTGAGTTTTTCTCTGAGCACGTCATTGCGGTCATTAAAAAGCCGTATTCTGGCAATCAGCCTCAGCACCCGGTCCTTGTGCTCATCCTCCTCCATGAATCCTTCTTCGTCTTCAATATTGTCCACAACGTTTTTGACGCGAATTTCACCGGACTCGAGTTTTTCGCCAATACTGAGGACTTCAGCGATCGAAACGGTCAAACTAAAAATCGCCCACATGGTCTCCCGGGCGCCTTCTTCGATTTTTTTAGCGATTTCCACTTCACCTTCACGACTCAAAAGCGACACCAGACCCATTTCACGCAAATACATTTTCACCGGATCGCCGGTCTTACCCGCGCCCGGAACCAGGGTCAGGGCCTCGGAAAACTTGGATGGCAGAACATCCTCCACAGGTTTTTTTACCACCAGTTTTTCGCCTTGCTCGGTGTCAATGATATCGATATTCTTCTCACCGAATAACATAATGATGTCATCTATTTGATCCGAAGAATTGACATCGGGCGGCAGCATGTCATTAACATCATCATAGGTTAAAAATCCTTTTTCCGCACCCAGTGAAAGTAATTTTTTAAATTCATCGGATTGAATTTCTTTGGCCATCTGGCATCCCCCAAATTGTATTATTGATTAACGCAGTTCTTTTTCTTCTCTCATCAAATTCTGCTTCTGGCAAGTCAGGGCATAGGTCATTTCTTTGTCGCCACTCTCCTGGGCCTGCCTCAATTGAAGCTGAACAATACGCTTTCTTTCCTTGTACCACTTTTCTTTGATTCTCCGGATATTATCGGCGAAATTGCGTTCTACGATATTCTCTTCGGTCGGCGGCGCCTGAATACTTAATTTATAAATCGTGTCCCGAAGCGGCTTATCTTCGTCCGCGGATAAAATAACATTAATATCAATATATCCCAGCAGGTTATAGGTTTGGACAATTTTCTCTCCCAGAGCCTTAAGCGCCGGCTCCAGAAAATAATCCAGAATTTTTTCGCGATCAACAAGCAATGTCTGCTGAGGATATTCAAGCATCAGCCTGATCAGATTTACTTCAAGGGGACTCACCGCTGCTTCAGCAGACGTCTTCCGGCCGCCAATTTTGGGCTGGACGTGAACGGCGTTGCGATGCGCCTGCTTTTTCAACAATGTCTGATCGATCCCCAATTTTTCAGAAATCCGCTTAATAAAAAGATTTCTTTCGATTTCATCTCCTATTTTCCCCAGAAATTCCATGGCCGTTTTGAGCAGGTCACGGTTTTCTTCAAACGTCTTTCCGTCTCCCAGAACATGATCGATGTAATAATCGCTGATGGCCGGAGCGGCTGCGATCAAAGCGTCCAGTTTCTCTCTGCCATACTTTTTGATAAAATCATCCGGATCGCAATCGCCCGGAAGCACTAAGGCCCTGGCATGCATATTGGCGCCTAAAAACAATTCCAAAGAACGATCCAGCGCCTTTCGTCCGGCCGCGTCGGGATCAAACAGCGCCACAACATCCTGCGTATAGCGGCGCAAAAGTTCCAGATGATCCCGTGTCAGCGCTGTTCCTAATGTTGCGACCACATTGCGAATACCCGCATTCCACAATGATATGGCGTCAAAATACCCTTCCACGATCAGGCAAAAACCGCTTTGGCGGATCGCTTCTTTGGCCTTGTTCAAGCCGTATAAATTTTTCCCCTTGATATAGACGGGGGATTCCGGTGAATTCAGATATTTCGGCTCACCTTCACCTATGATCCTGCCGCCGAAGGCGATGATTTCCCCGAAAATATTTTCAATCGGGAAGATCAGGCGGCCGCGGAACCGGTCGTAGAAGCTTCCTTCCTTCCCGGCGGCGACCAGACCGGCCTGTTCGGCCAGCTTCAAAGACAGACCGCTGCCCTCGAGATAGTCCGTCAAAGAACGCCAGGTATCCGGTACGCAGCCCAGCCGGAATTGTTTAACGGTTTCCTCCGTGATCGCTCTCGTTTGCAGGTAATCCCGCGCGGCTTTACCCGCCGGTGAATAAAGATTACGCGTAAACTGCTGGGCCGCCCTTAAATTCAGCTGAACAATCTCGTCGTGCAGTGAATCCCTGTCATGACCATCTTTACCGAAAGTCCTCACCGGAAGCGTAACGCCCGTTTTCTCCGCGAGAAATTTAATGGCATCGGGGAAACTCTTATTGGCAATTTTCATCAGCAGGGTAATGGCATTACCGCCTTCCCCGCAACCGAAACAATAAAAAATCTGCTTTTCACGGTTGACGGTAAACGACGGCGTTTTTTCCTGATGGAATGGACAAAGCCCTAAATAGTTTCTGCCCGCCTTTTTTAAAGTCAGATATTCGGAGGCAAGCTCGACAATGTCCACCCTGCTTTTAATTTCTTCAATCTTGCTGTCATCAAAACGCACGAATGATTGCCTTGCCCGTTTATATTTTTTGCATCAACTTCTTGTTCATCAAATTCTATTGTGACAAAAGCGCTTTAACTTTTTCACCGGCGGCTTTTCCGTCCGCCTTGCCGGTGATCTGCGGCATCAGCACTTTCATGACTTTTCCCATATCCTTAACGGAAACAGCGCCGACAACGGCTATCGCCTTTTTGATGAGCGCCTCCACATCATCGTCCGACATTTGCGCCGGCATGAATTCCTGCAGGATTTTTAACTCCGCTTCTTCCTTTTCCACCAGATCCTGTCTGCCCCCTTTGGCGAACTGCTCGATGGAATCTTTTCTCTGCTTCACCAGCCCTGACAGAATCTGCATGGTT
>CAZDYR010000103.1:4092-7876 GCA_964509625.1 uncultured Smithella sp.
CATCAAGTCGATTTCCTTGTTGTGCAGCGCAGTTTTCAGCATTCTGACCGCGGAAAGCCTGGTTTTATCCTTGGCTTTTGCCGCCGTCACCATTTGTTCATTGATCCTGGCATTCATATCCATGTGCTTTACCTCTTAACCTAATTGATCTTCCAGCTTTCTGCCGCCCAACAGATGCAAATGCAGATGAAACACCACCTGCCCCCCATCGGCGTTGCAGTTCATAACCGCACGGAATCCGCCGGCGGCAACCTTTTTTATTCTGGCGACATCTTGCGCTGCCGCGATCAGACGTCCCATGACATCCGAATGGGTCGCGTCAACATCCATAAGGGTCGCGATATGCTTTTTCGGAATAATCACAACATGCACGGGCGCCATCGGATGAATGTCGTCGAAAGCCAGTACGGCATCGTCTTCATAAACTTTGGTGCAGGGGATGTCCCCCTTGACGATTTTACAAAAAATACAGTCCGGCATACTTATTTACCTCCCGCTTCTAGGACGCGCCGCGTGACCTCGCCACCGCGTCTTCCAGCGCAATGGCACCCGTATAGAGCGCGCGTCCGACAATGACACCGTAGAACGAACAATCCTTGACGGCAAGCAGCGCATCGATATCCGCAAGCGTTGCCACCCCCCCCGATGCAATAACCGGAATCGATACGGCCTTCGCCAGCGCCCGTGTCTGCTCGACGTTGACGCCTGTCTCCATACCGTCACGCTGAATATCCGTGTAGACAATGGCCTTGATGACGCACTTTTCGTAGCGTCTGGCCAGTTCGACGGCGTTTTCACCGGTCTTCTGTGTCCATCCCCGAACAGCAACCTGGCCGCCCAGGGCGTCAATGCCCAGAATGATTTTTCCGGGGTGCGTTTGCGCCGCCCGCCTTACAAATGCTTCATCCTGGATGGCCGCCGTTCCCAGAATCACGTTGGACACGCCATTTTCCAGGTAGTAGTTGATCGTCTCCATACTGCGGATGCCGCCACCCACCTCAATGGGCACAGAAACCGATTTCGCAATATCCAGGATTACAGACGCGTTCTTCGGCAACCCGGCGACTGAACCGTCCAGATCAACAACATGAATCCTTTGAGCGCCTTTTTCAGCCCACATCCGCGCCATATCCGCGGGATTTTCGGAATAGACCGTTACCCGTTCAAAATCACCCTGTGCCAGCCGGACACATTGTCCGTCTTTGATATCAACCGCCGGGATTATAACCCAAAACTCCTCAGGAAGAATCGTTCGGAACATCAAAAAGCTATCGCGCCTTCCGGGAACAACGCCGCCGATCCGCATCGTTCTTTGGCGGAAGTTGCGGGAATGCGCCCGCAAGCAAATTTCATCAGCGTTCAAAACCGGAAAACGTTTTAAATACTTCGTCAACACCCAACTTGGTCAATTCGCGCGCGGTCAGCCACTTGGCACCGCCTTTAAAAAAGGAAGAAGCCTGAAAGACATCTTCCATCAAAGATTTCTGCGTCTTGTCAAAAATACCCCGCCAAAGCGTGCTGCCGTCTTTAACGGAAATCAGGTGAATCTCAAAAGCGACCGACGCGGGCTGCTCCGCGGAGTAGCTGTATCCCACTCTCTCCCGGTAATGATAGATAAATCCGACAGCCAGAACATCCGCACGCAGCTCCTTCCCGGTTTTTCGCATAACCTGCGCCAAAGGCTGCTTCAGAGAATCGACGGAAATCCGTTTATAGACGCCCGCCGTTCTTTCCGACGGAAGAATTTCCAGCTCTTTAAAATCTCTCAATTTATCGGTGACGATTTCCTGCAGGATTTTCTCGGCGCCTTTGACCATGCTTCCGCTGGAATTCACGCTTCCGCAAACCGGACATCGCACGGTGGTTGAAGACGGGTCTTGGGGCATCACGGCCTGAAAAGGAATCAACGCCAGACGCGTTTTTGTTTGAGCATCCGGCTTTGTCTCTTCCTGGGCCTGAAGCACGCAGGGTGTGCAGACCCAAAACGCCAGAAGCAATATGACGCAAACGACTTTTCTCAACTGGTAAAATTTTAGCAATTTCGACCTCTGCACTTTCTCTTAGAGTGTTCCCTTGGTGGACAGAACACCTGCAATGTCCGGATTGATGTTTACGGCCTTTCTCAGCGCCCGGGCAAAGGCTTTAAACACCGCTTCAATAATATGATGGCTGTTGCTGCCGTACTCAAGATTGATGTGTAAGGTGATTCCGCTGTGATCGGTGAACGCCTTAAAGAATTCTTTGACCAGCGCCGGATCAAATCCGCCGATCTTCCGGCGTTCATACCTCACCTTATAAATCAGATAAGGACGGCCGGACACGTCAATATCGACCCGGCAAAGACATTCATCCATCGGTACCGACGCGGAGCCGTAGCGATTGATTCCGGTCTTTTTGCCCAGAGACTGCGCCACCGCCTGCCCCAGGCAAATCCCCAGATCTTCAACAAGATGATGATCGTCAATTTCCGTATCCCCCGTGCTTTTGATCACGAGCTTAAACTGACCGTGGCGGGTAAAGAGATCCAGCATGTGATTTAAAAAAGGAATGGTCGTGTCAATCTTACTGCCGGAGGATTTATCCAAATCAATTTCCAGCGCGATATCCGTCTCCGTCGTTTTACGGACCACCTTTGCTCTTCTGGCCATATCTGCCCTCCGGTTTATATAACTTTGTTCAGCGGGTATTCAATAATCCCCTGCGCGCCGGCTTCCAAAAGCTGCGGAATCATATCCCGGACAACGCCTGTATCGACGACGGTTTCAATGGCAAACCATTCTTCCGAGTAGAGGCTGGAAATGGTCGGGGCTTTAAGAGACGGAAGGAGCTTCATCACGCGATCAAGATTTGCCTTGGCAACATTGAGTTTCAAGCCGACCTTGCCCATCGCCAGAAGCGATCCGGTCAAAAGCGTTCGAATCTGCTCAATTTTCTTGCGTTTCCATGGATCACTCCATGCTGTTTTGTTGGCAATCAGCTGTGTATTGGTTTTCATCAGTTCATGGACAATGCGCAGTTTGTTGGCACGGATGGTTGAACCGGTTTCCGTCACTTCCACAACGGCGTCTACCAGGCCGTCCACGACCTTCGCCTCTGTCGCGCCCCAGGAAAACTCAACGCTGACATTGATTTTTCTTTCGGCAAAATATCTTTTGGTAAAATTGACCAGCTCCGTCGAAATGTGTTTGCCGGCCATGTCCTCAATGGAACGGATCGGCGAATCATCCCGGACAACGAGCACCCAGCGCGCCTGGCGCGTGGAAACTTTGGAATAAACCAAATCCTGGACCGCCACCACGTCGGAGTTGTTTTCCATAATCCAGTCGATGCCGGTCAGCCCCAGATCCAGATGACCGTCATCCACGTAACGGGACATTTCCTGCGCCCGCACCAGCGTGCAGTTGATTTCCGGATCGTCGATGTCCGGAAAGTAACTGCGGCTGTCGTATGTGATACGCCAGCCGGCTTTCTTAAACAAATCCACCGTATTGTTTTCCAGGCTTCCCTTGGGTATGCCTAATTTCAAAACATTCATTTATACACATCCTTTGGATCAAAAATCTTTTCGCCTACAACAACAAAGTCTCCGCCTTCGAGTTTCCGGTAAAAGCAGGATCGATATCCCGTGTGGCAGGCCGCGCCGCCTAATTGCTCCACCTGCAGTAATATCGTATCATTATCGCAATCGATGTAAATATTTTTTATCATCTGGACATTTCCGGAACTTTCGCCCTTGAGCCATAATTTCTGCCGCGAACGGCTCCAAAAAGTGGCTTTCCCGGAT
>CAZDYR010000104.1:0-3576 GCA_964509625.1 uncultured Smithella sp.
TTCTTTATGCGGCAGATGCAGTCAGGGGGCGGTAAAGCCATGTCTTTTGGTAAAAGCAGAGCCCGCCTGATCACGGACAAATCAAAAAAAGTGACGTTTGCGGACGTAGCGGGAGTCAATGAAGCGAAAGCCGAGCTTGAAGAGGTGATCGATTTTTTAAAAGACCCCAAAAAATATACCAAGCTGGGCGGAAGGATCCCCAAAGGATTATTGCTTGTTGGCCCTCCGGGAACCGGTAAAACACTTTTGGCGAGGGCCATTGCCGGTGAAGCCGACGTTCCCTTTTTGAGTATCAGCGGTTCAGATTTTGTGGAAATGTTTGTCGGAGTCGGTGCTTCCCGTGTGAGGGATTTATTCAGTCAGGCCAAGAAAAACGCGCCCTGTATCATTTTTATCGATGAAATTGACGCCGTGGGGCGTCATCGTGGTGCAGGGTTAGGCGGCGGGCATGATGAACGCGAGCAGACCCTGAACCAGCTGCTGGTGGAAATGGATGGTTTCGAATCCAATGAAGGCGTTATTCTGGTTTCTGCTACCAACCGGCCGGATGTTCTGGACCCCGCACTCTTGAGGCCGGGGCGTTTTGACAGGCAGGTGGTGGTTCCTCTGCCGGATGTGAAGGGCCGGGAAAAAATATTTGAAGTCCATGCGCGAAAAGCGCCTGTCACAGAAGATGTCGATTACGCAATTTTAGCGCGGGGAACGCCCGGAACATCAGGAGCCGATATAGAGAATCTGGTCAACGAGGCGGTGTTGAATGCCGCCCGCTTGAACAAAGAAAAAGTCAGCATGTCGGATTTTGAATTTGCCAAGGACAAAGTTCTGATGGGAACCGAAAGAAGAAGTATGGTCATCAGTGACATGGAAAAACGCAACACGGCCTATCATGAAGCCGGACACACGTTGATCGCCAGGCTGATTCCGGGCACTGATCCGATTCACAAGGTAACCATTATCCCGCGTGGCAGAGCTCTGGGTTTAACCCAGCAGCTGCCCATTGATGAAAAACATACTTACCCCAGTCAGTATCTGGAAAGTAATATCGCCGTCCTACTGGGCGGAAGGGCCGCTGAAGAACTGGTCCTGAAGGATTTCACCACGGGCGCGGGCAATGATATCGAAAGAGCCACCAATCTTGCCCGGAAAATGGTGTGCGAGTGGGGAATGAGTGAGAAGCTGGGACCGCTCAGCTACGGGAAGAAAGAAGAACAAATATTTTTAGGCCGTGAATTTGCCACCCATAAAGATTACAGTGAAGAAACAGCTAAAAAAATCGATGAAGAAGTTGTCGCCATCGTGAAACGCAACTACGATAAAGCCATATCGCTTTTAAACGAGCACATCGAGATTCTTCATCGGATGTCCAAAGAACTTCTGGAGAAGGAAGTCCTCAATAGCACGGAAATCGATGAAATCATCGGTAGTGCCCTGCCGTCGGAGCATCTGGTTCAGGCGCCATAACAGGCGTTTTTCGCTTCAATCGCATCCGGGGTGTTCTGCAAGAAGACGATATCAATATATTGATCTTGCCGTGCACCTTTCCTGTGTTCATTATAGGTTCTGTTCGGATTGCACTCCTGTGAAAAAGGTGTGAAAACTTGAAAATAGTTAAGATAAGTAATGCCATTGAAGCCATTGAATTATTTCAAAAAATAGGCGTTGATCCCTATGGCATTACAGCTATGGTGCCAAAAACCAGTCACGTAAATATTCTCCTTGCCGGAAAATCCTGCAAAGTAGCCAATATTCTCAAGCAGGAAATGCTTTCAATTGGGGCTGATGCCGCGGTGGCGCGAGGCAGCGTCGCCTGTTCCATTGAACAGACGGATGTCTTGCTGATGGGCAGCATCAAGCAGATCCGCGCTCTGGCGTGTAAAATTGAAAAACAGCCTTTCGGATTGGATGCGATTGCCCGGGAACTTCTGCAACTCCTCAACAATATCGAACAAAGCCGATTCATTCTCAAAACATCCCGCCGGGAGATGATTCTGGGAGAAAAAACCTTAATAATGGGCATTTTGAATATTACACCGGACTCATTTTCCGACGGCGATGTTTATTTCGATGCGCAAAAAGCTGTTGAACGAGCAGTGCAAATGGAAGAAGAAGGTGCCGATATTATTGATATCGGAGGGGAATCATCACGACCGGGAGCCCTGGAGGTTACATCGCGCCGGGAAATATCCCGGGTGGTTCCCATCGTGGAAAAATTGTCTGGAAAGTTAAAAATTCCAATATCGGTGGATACAACCAAGTCACGGGTTGCTGAAAAATCCCTGGAAGCCGGAGCAGAAATCATAAATGATATCAGTGCGCTCAATGGAGACAAGAAAATGGCTTCCGTCATCAGCAAAGCTTCTGCCGCACTGATTCTGATGCACATGAGAGGCAGGCCGGCCGATATGCAGGCAGGTGATCTCTCATACCAGGATCTAATGCAGGAAATCATTGATTTTCTGAAAGCCGGATTTCGCAAGGCCGTCGCGGCAGGCATAGACGGTAACCGGATTGTCGTTGATCCCGGGATCGGATTTGGTAAAACATACGCGGACAACTGTAAAATTATCAATAAATTAGAAGAACTGCAAACGCTGGGATTGCCATTGCTGATTGGGACATCCCGAAAGGCTTTCATTGGTAACATCACAGGCGGATCACCCGGCGAAAGAATCGAAGGGACTGCTGCAACTGTTTCCGCGGCAATTATCAAAGGTTGCCATATCGTTCGTGTCCACGATGTGGCTGCAATGAAAAAAGTCGCCATGATGACGGACGCGATTGCTCGTGCCTAGGAGAAATTTATGATATACGGAATCGGTATTGATCTTGTGGAAAATGATCGGATAGAAAAAATCATCCGCAAATGGGGTGACAGGTTTTTATCCCGCGTCTTTTCACTGCAGGAAATTGCTTACTGCAGTCGGCATGTTCAGGCCGCTATCCATTATGGCGCACGTTTTGCCGTGAAAGAATCCTTTCTGAAGGCGATTGGAACAGGGCTTGGCAGAGGGGTGCATCTGGCGGATATTGAAGTGATCCATGAGGAAAGCGGAAAGCCGGTAATCAAGCTTTACGGACAGGCCCAGGCATATATTGTCAAAGCCGGAATCGAGAAAATTCACCTGAGCATTACACATACAAAAAATTATGCTTCGGCGATGGTTTTACTGGAAAAATAATTTATAAATGATAAATTTGCAGACATTCCATGAAAGAAAATGATGCTCTTTACAAAATAGAATCGAACAGCCCGCAGCAAACATTTAATATAGGATTTGAAATTGGAATGAAATCCGGGGAAGGGGATGTGTTTGCTCTGTCCGGTGAACTGGGCGCGGGCAAGACCTGTTTCACGGCCGGTTTGGCGCGTGGCCTCGGCGTCGGTGATGACTATATCATCGCCAGTCCGACGTTTACATTCATGAATGAATATCCGGGCCGATGCCGGCTGTATCATTTTGATGTTTACCGGCTGAATCAAATAAGCGAGCTGGATGATTTGGGATATGAGGAATATGTTTCGGGCAAGGGCGTGGTCGTCATCGAATGGGGGGAGAAAATTGCCGGCGCTCTGCC
>CAZDYR010000104.1:3586-7823 GCA_964509625.1 uncultured Smithella sp.
GTTGTAATCCATTTCCATTATGTGGATGAAACGAGGAGAATCATCAACTTCAGCGGGCCGCAAAAAAAAATTCGCGACTTGGTCAGAGATATCAAGAGGGAGGTTTAAAATATGGGTTTGGTTGTTCAAAAATTCGGCGGAACATCGGTGGCAAATGTTGAAAAGATAAAGAACGTGGCGCACAAGGTCATTCGGGAAAAAAACGCAGGCCATGACGTTGTTGTGGTCCTCTCCGCAATGGCTGGCGAAACCAACAGGCTGATTGATCTGGCCAACAGTGCAGCCGATTCTCCGGAGGAACGGGAGTATGATTCACTGATCTCAACGGGGGAACAGGTGACCATTACTTTGTTGTCGATTGTATTGAATGCAATGGGGTATCGGGCAAGGTCCTTTCTGGGATTCCAGGTCAGGATATTGACGGACCGGAGCTATCAGAAAGCCAGAATATCCATGATCGATACGGATGCCATCCAGAAAGAACTCAAAAAGGGCACCATTGCCGTTGTTGCCGGATTTCAGGGGGTTGATGAGGAGAACAACATTACCACCCTGGGGCGCGGAGGATCAGACACCAGCGCGGTTGCGCTGGCCGCGGCGCTCAACGCCGACCGCTGTGATATATACACGGATGTGGATGGTGTGTATACAACCGATCCCAATATCTGCGCCAAAGCGAGGAGGTTGGATAAAGTATCCTACGACGAAATGCTGGAAATGGCCATGACCGGCGCGAAGGTTTTGCAGCCGCGATCCGTGGAAATGGCTAAAAAATATAATGTGCCTGTTTATGTTAAATCAACCTTTTCCGATAAGGGCGGAACACTTGTAACGAAGGAGGATAAAGAGATGGAGAGAGAAGTGCTTTCAGGAATTACGTATGATCGTGACCAGGCAAAGATCACGGTCGTTCACATACCCGATAAACCGGGGATTGCCGCAAACTTATTTACACCTTTGTCGGAACATAATATCAGCGTGGATATGATTATTCAAAACGTCAGTGCTCAGGGGCATACAGACCTGACATTTACCGTTGCAAAGAAGGATACGAAGCAGGCGCAAAAAATTGTTGAAGCAACGGCCAGGGAAATCGGCGCCAAGAAAGTAGAAGTCGATGATGAAGTGGCCAAAGTATCCATCATCGGCGTCGGCATGGTCAGCCATTCCGGTGTCGCGGCAAAAATGTTTAAAACCATGGCGGACGAAAGCATCAATATCATGATGATCAGCACGTCGGAAATCAAAATATCATGCGTTATTCAGAGAAAATACACTGAATTGGCCGTCACGGCGCTGCATGATGCTTTTCATCTGGATAAGAAGAAATAAATGATCATGTTCGGACATCAGACAAGGGGAATCATTGCCGTGTGTATCATTTTGGCAATGATTCCCCTTGTCCTTTTTTTATCGGCATTACAGACGAGACCAAAGGCCCCGATGCTGTCAACCTTTGATCCACGGAAACTCGTTGTTGAAATTGTCGAACCGAGCGGCCGATCGGGCATTTATTTTGTTGGACCGGAAATTTCGATGAAGCAATTATTTTCTCAAACAGGATTCATCACAAGTCTCAAGGACGATCTGAACGTGAAAAATGGAATGAGAATCCGTCTGACTCCCGAGGGACGAATTGTCACAGAAAAAATGGAGTCCGCGAAAAGACTGGCCCTGGGCTTGCCTCTGGATGTTAATCTGGCCGATACTCATGAATTAGCCTTGATTCCAGGTGTGGGAGATATATTGGCTGCAAAGATCGTAGAACATCGACAGAAAGCGGGACCATTTAAAGACATTGACCAATTGAAGGAAATGAGAGGAATTAAAGAAAAAAAGTTGTCCCGGTTAAGACAATATTTTTATGTTGAACAATCGGATCTATAGGATTTACGATTTGCTGAATGCCTCATAAAAGGAAAGAACGCGCCGGACATAATCTTGTGTTTCTCTGTAAGGCGGTATAGCGTAGTTATATTTTGCCACGGCTCCTTCTCCCGCATTATAGGCGGCCAGGGCAAGTGTCAGGTTTCCTCTGTACAGATTCAGTAAATAACGCAGATAACGAGCGCCACCTTCAATGTTATCATTGGGGTGAAAAACATCATCAACGTTGAGGGCGGAAGCTGTTTGAGGCATTAACTGCATGAGGCCTTTTGCACCGGCACGCGAAACGGCTCTGTGATTAAAATTAGATTCTGCTTTGATTACCGCTTTAATCAGGGCAATGTCCAGGTTGAATTTACCTGCCGCTTTCGCAATTATTTTATCGTATTGACGGATGTCAATATTTTTCGGGAAGTGCACCCTTTTTTCCTTCATAATCATAACGTATTTGGCGTTGGGATTCGAAGGGACGTTTGTCAGATGAAGAACGCCTTCTTCATCTTCATATTTATAAATATCAGCATGCGAGGGCATTGCCTGAAACAGGAACAGAAAAAATGAGATGAGTAAAAGGGTCTGTGCCGTTCTTATTTTTTTGTCAAATAATGTAATCATTTTGAAGATCATTGATTTATAATACTTTATTGAACGTTATTGATCAAGAGAAAAATACTCCATGACCGTTGAGTCATTCAAGGTCAAAAATTAAGACTTTAATATAATATCGTCGCCGGCATGCTCAATCTTTAATCGCGATTAAGCCCGATAAGTGTTAAGGCCTCTTATCTTGCCGTGATGATAATGACATTTATTTCACATCTCGACAGTGCGGCTGATGGAAGAGCTATCTTGACTGTCATTTGAATTTTGTTTGTTCTTGACATGATTTTACGATGGTGGTAATGACCTCAGCACTTTACAGCATTAATGTGTCGGGGCGTGGCGCAGTCTGGTAGCGTATCTGAATGGGGTTCAGAGGGCCGGTGGTTCAAATCCACTCGCCCCGACCATTTCCAATTTTTGATCTTTTCCCCCCTGTTTGATTCCGGTTAAGCCCTAAGAGTGATCATTGCCTGCATATCCTGCGATATAATAATGATCCTTGTATACCTGGACAGCTTACTGTGGGGTGGTTGTTTTTTTCTGCTGATTCCGATGTTTTGCAATTAAAATGAATTTACCTTTTCAAGAAGGAAAATGTCAAAAATTCTTCAACACAAGGGGTGATCTTTTCCTTGCATTAAAAGGAATAATCATTTACAGGATGCGTGAACAACTAGCGCAATTTAATTCGTTTTGTTGTGATGTGCCGATAATCCGCGTTGACATTTGGAGTAATGAATATATAATCCCAAAAATTTTCAAAATGCGAGAGTGGCGGAATTGGCAGACGCACTGGACTTAGGATCCAGCCCGCCCTAGCGGTTAGGGGTTCAAGTCCCCTCTCTCGCACCAGATTACGGGCTGAATATAAATAATAAACAGGACAAGGAGAAATACAGTAGTGAGCGAACTTTCCGTAAAAGTTGAGGATATCAGCCAGGTTAAAAAGAAAATCTCTTTTGAGATACCCTGGAATTTTGTTAAAGACGAACTGGATAATGTCTATCGTGAGATAGGCAAGAAAGCCAAAATAAAGGGCTTCCGTCCAGGTAAAATTCCCCGTAAAATGTTGGAGAATTACTTCAAGGCCGATGCCGAAGGAGAAGCGATCACCAATATCGTTAATAAGTATTACTGGCAGGAACTTGACGATCGCGGAATTGTAACGCTTTCACGACCGGAAATCGAGCAGGATGGATTAAAGGAAAACACAGATTTTTCTTTCAGTGCTTCTTTTGAAACGGAACCGGCTTTTGAACCCCAGGGGTATTCAGGCATCGCACTGGAAAAAACGAACATTTCCGTCTCAGATAAGGATATGGAGGCCCGTCTGCAGGAAATTCGAAAAATGTTTGCCACCATGCAGGATATAACGGAAAATCGGCAGGCGGTGATGGGTGATTTTGTTACGATGGATTTTATGGGAACATTGGATGGTGAAGCCCTTCCTGAATTAAAGGCGGATGATTATTTGCTGGAACTGGGATCAAAAAGGTTTATTCCCGGTTTTGAAGAACAGCTTGTAGGAATGAAAGCTAATGAAACCAAGGAGATCAATCTTACATTCCCGGCAGATTATCATGAGAAAAAAATGGCGGGAAAAGAAGTTAAATTTACAGTGACGGTGAAAGGTCTTAAAGAGCAAAAATTACCGGAACTTGACGAAAATTTTATTAAAAATTTCGATAAGTACAACACTTTGGAAGATTTAAAAAATGATGTTCGTAAGTCAATGGAGGAACAATGC
>CAZDYR010000105.1:0-7797 GCA_964509625.1 uncultured Smithella sp.
GTTGATGACCAGCGCGATGAAGTCGCTTAAATTGTGCAGGGCGTCGCTGATGAGCGCCATGCTGCCCGACAGGACGCCGCCGAAAATCTGCACGGCCGGTATCAGCAGATTCATCACCATCGATGCCAGCAGGCGCTTGCCCCAAGATTTTTCCTGGTCGGGATGATGGCTATGACTATGCGGATGTGTCGTCATGGTTTTTTTCGTCCAGTATTTTCAGCCCCAGGTCAATCGCGCTGTGGCTGCCAAAGAGAATCAACTGATCGGCCGCCTGAAAAACAAATTCGCCGGGCGGATTGGTAATGGTCTGATTCTCGCGGATGATGTTAATGATCATGGCCCCGGATTGCGCCCGGAGATTCACGTCCCGGATGCTTTTCCCGATGATCGGGTTTCCGTCGGCAATGTAATAGGTTTCAATGGTGCCCTGCGCCAGAATCTGGCTGATCTGATCAAAGGCTTCCTGTGTGTAACGGACTTCCCGGAAAACGCCGTAGGATTTATTCCGGATGATGTTGGCCTGCGTCAGAATGATGCTGTTGGGGATATGAAACATTTTGAGGACGCGGCTGAAGATCTGAATGGATGTTTCAAATTCTTCGGGGATCACGTCGTCGGCGCCAAGCGCCAGCAGGTCTTCAATATCCGCCAGATATTTTGTCCGCACAATGACGTGCAGCCGCGGATTGATGGTTTTGGCATTGGACAGGCAGGTTTTCGTGAGAAAACGGTCTGAAATCGCGATCACCATCACGCGGGCGGACTCCACATTGGCGCGACACAGTATCTCCACGCTGGAAGCGTCGCCCCAGATCGTGTTTTTGTCCCCTTTGCTTTTCGCTTTCTGTATTTTCTGGAAATTCAGGTCGATGACGGCATAGTGAATGGCGGTATCTTTGAGCACCCTGACCAGGTTTCTGCCGTTTAAGCCCATACCGCAGATGATGACGTGATTATGGGCGTCAATGCGATGGTTGGAGGAGGCGTCATCGGTCACTTTGTGCAGATGCCTGCGGTTCAGAATGTAATAAACACCGGAAACCAAAAGCGGGGTCAGAATGAAAGTCACAACCGAGGCGCCGATAAAGGTCTGATAAATCTCGTCGGAGATGATGCTGTTCTTAAAACCCTGCGCGGCCAGAACGAAAGAGAATTCGCCGATCTGAGACAGCAGAATGCCTGAAAGCAGCATGACGCGCAGCGGATATCCGAGCACCCTGACCAGACCAAAGACGACACAGGCCTTAATGAGAATGATGGTGAAAGAAATCAGGATGATGTACGCCGTGTGCGCCCGGAGAAAATCAAGATTGAGAATCATGCCGAACGACACGAAAAACACGGAGAGGAACACGTCCCTAAACGGACTGATGTCGCTGATGATCTGATGTGTGAAATCCGTGTCGGACAGGGCCAGTCCCGCCAGAAACGCGCCGATGGCCAGCGACAGGCCCATCGATTCCGTGACTCCCGCGATGCCCATCGCGATCACGACGGAGGCGATCACCAGCACGTCGCGCATGTTCATGCCGACCAGCCGCTCCAGCACACGGGGAACGACGTAACGGGCGGCCACCAGAATCAGAACAATAATCAAAATGGATTTGACCAGTTTCCAGGCAATCATCCAGGCATCCGGTCCGCTGCCTCCCGCCAGAAATGGGATCAAAAGCATCATCGGCACCACCATCATGTCCTGAAATAAAATGACACCGATGGAAATTCTTCCCTGCGGAGCATTCTCGTCGCTGCGGTCTTTCAGAATTTTAAGAATCAGGGCCGAGGAACTGTGAACCAGGATGAAGCCGATGAGGATGGACTGGCCGACGCTTAACTGCAGGGCCAGGCCGATAGCCGCTCCCACGATAAATGTGCAGAGGATCTGCAAGCCCCCCGTCAGAAGAATTTCCGAGAGATTTTTCACGAAACGGGAAATCTGGATTTCTATGCCGATGGTGAACAGCAGAAACGCGACACCGATATCGGCCAGCAACTGAATTCCGGCTGTATCGTCGATCAGCCTGAAACCGAACGGACCGATAATAATGCCGGTAATCAAAAAACCAATGATGGAGGGCAGTTTGATTTTGTTGAAGATGTAAATGACCGGAATGGAAAAGCCAAGGATAATGATGAGTTGATGAAAAAAATTCATTCCGTCCACGGGCATTCCTGATTGTTAAAGGTTATTTCTCTAAAGAGACGGATGCGGTTCGTCCGTCCTCAGAAATATAAGCAGCCCCTTTAATTCCGCTTACGCGGGACAAACGCTAATTCTGAGCAGCGTGCCGCGATGTTAATGATTATCTCTATCATTGATCAGAGGATTTTCCAAGAAAACATCTTATGGCATTAATTTTTATTGACAAAATCCCCGCAAAAAATTATTATTTGCAAAATTCAGTTATGGAACGGCAGGGCGCGTATGATCATCAGCACCGGAATCATCATTACCAGCATTATAATCCGCTTCCCCATAGGAGGCCTGGCTGTGGAGTAGCTGTATTTTTCGATAAGCAAAATTCCAATCCGCTGCCAGGAGGAAAACCGGCAGCGGATTTTTTTTAGAAAGAGGTTGATATGACAAAAAGCCAGATTTTCATTTATGACACCACGCTTCGTGACGGCACGCAGGGTGAACAGGTCACTTTTTCCGCTGAAGAAAAACTGCGCATCGCCCAGCGTCTGGACGATGTCCAGTTCCATTATATCGAAGGCGGCTGGCCCGGCTCCAATCCCAAAGACGTGCGCTTTTTTGAAATGGCGAAAACGGTGAAGTTTAAAAACGCCAGACTGACCGCGTTCGGGTCCACGCGAAAGCCGCACATCCGTCCGGAAGCCTGCCCGAATCTCAAAGCGCTGATCAAGGCCGAAACACCGGCGGTGGCGATCTTTGGCAAATCCTGGGACCTGCATGTCACCGACATCCTGAAAATTGATCTGGAAGAGAATCTGTCGATGATCCGCGACTCCATCACGTATTTGAAAAGCAAGGGGAAGGAGGTTCTTTTTGACGCGGAGCATTTTTTTGACGGCTATAAGCATAATCCCAGATACGCTCTCCGCGTTGTGAAGACCGCCCTGGACGCGGGCGCGGATAAAATCGTATTTTGCGATACGAACGGCGGTACCATGCCCCATGAGATCAGCGACATGATCAAAAGGATGTCCTCAGTTGTTCCGCTGGCTTCCTCGGGTATCCATGTTCACAACGATTGCGGGCTGGCCGTCGCCAACTCCGTCGCGGCGGTCCGCGAAGGCGTTAAAATGGTTCAGGGTACCGTCAACGGTTATGGTGAACGGTGCGGCAATGCCGATTTGATTTCATTGATCGGCAACCTGCAAATTAAAATGAAGATGAATTGCCTGCCGGTCGAATCCATCCGCCAGCTGACGAATCTTTCGCTGTATATAAGCGACGTGGCCAACATTCCGCCGCTCATGTCACGGCCTTTTGTGGGGCGCAGCGCGTTCGCGCATAAAGGAGGCGTGCATGTCAGCGCGGTGACCAAAAACTCGCTGGCTTACGAACACATGCAGCCCGAGCTTGTCGGCAACAGCCGGCGCGTACTGGTGTCCGATATGGCCGGGAAAAGCAATATTGCCTACAAAGCGAAGGCCCTGGGGATTGATCTGGACAGGAAAAACGCCCTGGGCAAGGTGGTTCACCAGGTGAAACTGATGGAAGACAAAGGCTACCAGTTTGACGCGGCCGACGGTTCGCTTTCCGTTTTGATGAAGAAAGCCATCGGTGAGTTTGTGGAGCCGTTTAACCTCGAGTGCTTCAGCGTGGTTACCTCCCGCACGCTGGACAATCCGTGCCTGTCCCAGGCCACCATTAAGATATCGGTAGGCGGCGAGGAGGAATTAACGGCCGCCGAAGGCAATGGCCCGGTCAACGCCCTCGACCACGCGCTGCGTAAAGCGCTGACAAAATTCTATCCGCAAATCCGCGATATGCACCTGGTGGACTTTAAGGTGCGCACCCTGGAAGGGTCGGAGGGCACGGCGGCGGGCGTCCGGGTTCTGCTGGATTCCACGGACGGATCCGAACTCTGGAGCACGACGGGCGTTTCCGAAAATATTATTGAGGCAAGCTGGCAGGCGCTTATCGACAGTATCGAATACAAGCTCAGCAAAGATAAGAAAGGGAGATAAATAGCGAATTTTAAAAACCGTTTGTGCCCATTGCTAAATCTCCGGATTGCTGATATAAATATGAGGATTGAAACGGGGGCTCCAGACGGTGTTGCCAATTAACAGCCAGAATCCGCAAATGCGCCTCATTGAAAAAGCGGTGAATGTCTTAAAGGACGGCGGAGTTATTATCTATCCTACGGATACGGTTTACGGATTGGGATGCGATTTGTCCAATAAAAGAGGTATTGAAAGAATATACGAAATTAAGAGAAGAAATAAGAAGCGGCCCTTGAGTTTTGTCTGTTCCGATCTGAAACACATCAGTCAGTACGCCCTCGTCACGGATTACGCGTATAAAACAATGAAACGCTGTTTGCCGGGACCCTACACGTTCATTCTGGAAGCATCGCGCCTCGTTCCGAAAATGATTTTACCGAAAAGGCCGACCACCGGCATCCGCGTGCCGGACAACCAGATTTGCCTGGCTCTGATTCGCGAACTCGGCCAGCCGATCATCAGCACCAGCGTTCAGACGCTGGATGGAGAAGACCTTGGAAATCCTTCGCTCATCGACGAATATTTCGGACGTCTTGTCGACTTGATTATAGACGGCGGAACGATTGTTCCCGAGCCGTCGAGTGTCATCAGTCTGATTGACGACACGATTGAAATTTTAAGAATCGGTAAAGGCGACGTAAGCGCCTTTCAATAATATACAAGGCTGCGCCGCGCAGGTTGCGTGTCGGCGGGGCATCAGGCCCCGCCTGGAACGCGCGATAACGGGTACGGCCGAAAAGGACAGTTATGAAACACATTATGCTCGTTAACGCCGTGCACAAGGAACAGATGCGCATGGCCACGGTTGACGAAAACGGCAAGCTCATTGAATTCAACATTCAAATGGCGGTGAGAGAACCGATCACCGGAAATATCTACAAAGGAAAAGTGCTGAAAGTTGAAAGAGGCCTGCAGGCGGCCTTTGTCGACTACGGCGGCGTCAAGGACGGTTTCCTGCCGCTTCGGGATGTGAGCCCCGAATATCTGACCGAACCGGAAAACGGTCAATCCGGCGGCAAACCGGTGCTCAGATCCGGACAGGAAATTATCGTTCAGGTCGTCCGGGAAGTCACCGGCAATAAAGGCGCCCTTCTCACATCTTACATTTCCTTGCCCGGCCGTTATCTGGTGCTGCTCCCCAACAAGCTGTGCGGCGGGATATCACGAAAAATAGAGAGCGAAGAAGACCGGCAGAAAATAAAATCCCTGATGGAACAGATTAAAGTTCCGGAAGATATGGGATTCATTGTCCGCACCGCCGGCATTAACCGCACCAAACCGGAAATACAGCGCGACTATCAGTTTTTGATGCGGCTGTGGAAGGATATCTTCCGGAAAGCCGAGAGCGTCTCGGCCCCGTATTTTCTATACCAGGAAACGGATTTCGGCGTGCGCTCCCTGCGCGATTACCTGACGCCGGAAATAGAAGAAATCCAGGTGGATGATGTCGAGACCTTCCGGAAAATGCGCGCCTATCTGAAAGCCGTCGCTCCCCGTAATCTGCGGATGCTGAAGCAGTATAAGGAAAAGGTGCCGATTTTTGACCGCTTTGAACTGGAAGAACAGATCCGCGTGATTTATCAGGAACGGGTGGAATTGAAATCGGGCGGCTATATCATCATTAATCCCACGGAAGCCATGATCACGATTGATGTCAATTCCGGCCGCGGCTCCAATAAGCGCAATATCGAAGAAACCGCTTACAAGACCAACATTGACGCGTGTGATGAAATCGCGCGTCAGTTGCGTCTGCGCGACCTGGGCGGACTTATCGTGATTGATTTTATCGACATGATCGATAAGAAACACATCGCGGAAATCGAAAAAGCGTTTAAGAAAGCGCTGAGCATGGACCGCGCCAGAATCCAGCTTTCCCGCATTTCCAAATTCGGCCTTCTGGAATTGTCCCGGCAGAAAAAACAATCCACCATTCAGGAAATCAGTTATGTCACCTGTCCGCATTGCAAGGGCAGCGGACTCATGCCCTCTCTGGAATACGCGTCGCTGGGGGCGTTTCGCAAGATTGAATCGGAAGCGGTTAAGGGCATCTACTCGGAATTGAAAGTCAGCCTGCCCAATGAAATCGCTTTGTACATTCTGAACAATAAGCGGGCCGAGATGCTGAAACTGGAAAATACTTTCGGCGTCGGGCTGCTCATTGAAGGAAGAACGGATATGGCCTGGGACAACTTCGAAATTCAGCCGTCCATGAAAGAACAGGCTCTGCAGGTCAGCGCCATGCAGGGTGTTCCATTGCTCACACTGGCTGACGAAACGGAGCCGGATGCGGAGTTGGACGCGGAGCCCGATGTCGGGCCTGCTGCGGAAGTAAGGGATGTCGAAGAACAACCCAAAAAGAAAGGCCGCCGCCGTTCACGGCACAGAAGAAAGAAAAACGCCGCGGGCGTTCTGGATATTACAATCCCCCCGGACGGGCTTCTGGAAGAGGCTCTGTCTTTCACCCAGCCCCGTGTGCCGCGAAGCCAGGCCGCTCTGATTCCGGTCAAGCCAATGAAGATCATCAGCGCTTTGCCGGATGAATTTTATCCCGTGGAGCTGACGGGAGACCTCTTTGCACCCGAGCCGGAGGACGCGCCGGAAGACCAGGAAGATCGTTGAGACTCACAGGATTGAATACAATGAACGTGATACCCTGCCGGGGGTGCCAAAGGAGGCGTTATCATGGTTGAAAAACTGGCTAAAAGCCTTTATCGAATTATCGTCCCTTTGCCGAACAGTCCCCTTAAAGATTTGAATTCTTATGTCATCAAGGGCGATGAACGCAATCTCATTATTGATACCGGTTTCAATCGTTCCGTCTGCTACGAGGCCATGCAGAAGGGATTAAGCGAGCTGAAGATCGATCTTACCCGCACCGATTTCATGCTGACTCACATGCATGCCGACCACACGGGGCTGGTGACAAGGCTGGCAACCCCCTCGAGCCAAATCTTTTTCAGCCGGATCGATTCGCGGGTTTTTGATGAAGACAACAGCTGGCAGCCGCTCATTGACTTTGCCGAAATCAACGGTTTTCCGGCGGACGAACTGCAGAAGGCGCTAAACAGCCACCCCGGCTTCAAGTACAGTCCGGAAAAGAAACCCGTCTTTACCCTGATCGACGACGGCGATTTTATCGACTGCGGTGATTACCATCTGCAATGCATCGCCACGCCGGGGCATACGCAGGGACACATCTGTCTTTATGAGAAGGAGAAGAAAATATTCTTCACCGGCGATCACATCCTTTTCGACATCACGCCGCATATTGAATCGTGGGCCTATACGACGAATTCGCTGGCCGATTACATCACCAGCCTGGATAAAGTTTATGCTCTGCCGGTGGATCTGGTGCTGCCCGGCCACCGTAATTTTCTGGGTGATCTGAAAAACAGAATTGACGAATTGAAAAACCATCATCGCGAACGGGCCGATGAGGTAATGGAGGTTCTGGGAACAAAGGCGATGAACGCCTATGAGATTGCCGGCGGCATGACCTGGGATATCGACTGCGAAACCTGGGAGGAGTTTCCCATCGCCCAGAAATGGTTTGCCACAGGAGAAGCCATCGCCCATCTGCGCTACCTGGAAGGCGAAGGC
>CAZDYR010000106.1:0-7764 GCA_964509625.1 uncultured Smithella sp.
GAATTGTATGGGAGCAGTTCATAAAGATCATATCCTGCCGCCTGAATGAAATCGGCAATCTGCAGAAGATTGTTCTTTTTCACCGTGATACCGGGAACGAGCGGAATCCGGGGAATAATCTTGTCTTTGTTTTGTCGTGTCAGATCCAGAAAGTTCGACAAAATGATTGCATTGCCTTTTCCCGTCCATCGTTCATGTTTACGGGAATCGATAAATTTGAGATCGTAAAATATCAGATCAAGATAGGGGAGCAATTTGTTCACAAACGCCTTTAAGTTAAAAACACCCGACGTTTCAACGGCAATGTGAACCTTGTTTTCTTTCAGCCGTTTCATAACCTCTGATAAATAATCCGCGTGCAACGTTGGTTCTCCGCCTGAGAAGGTTACTCCACCGTTGGATGTCTGGTAGAATATCCTGTCACGCAAAAGTTCATCAACCAGCTTTCCGGGCTTGATGTATTTACCGATCCGCTGCAGAGCCAGAGAGGGACAGACATCCGCACAGTTGCCGCAGGCATTGCATTTTGTGCGGTCTATTCTCTCAACCGCCGTTAAACTGACGGCATCGAAGCGGCATGCCCTGACGCAGTCACCGCAAAGCACACACTTATCGGCCTGAAAAGACATTTCCGGTTCTGGACTGATGGCTTCCGGATTATGACACCACAAACAGGACAGGGGGCATCCTTTCAAAAAAACGGTGGTGCGGATACCCGGGCCATCGTTGAGGGAGTAATGTTGAATGGCGGATATCAGGGCTTTTCTTATTTGCGTCATATCTTTCCCATCGCCATGAGCTGAAGTCTTTTGGCCATATAGGCAAATTTGTACAAATAGTTCAGATTGCCGCTGACCATGACATCCTGCCTGAGCACAGATCCCAGGATGTCCGGCCTGGGCGAAAGCAGGTAATTCAGCAGAGCCTTGTCGTCACGAAATGTGACACGCATGTCGGGATTCTCAATGACACGGTCGTACACCTTCATGCTGCCCTTTTCAAATACCGCGGAAGCCACGATGGAATTATCCTTGCTTCGGAAAACATACCGGCCGCTGAATCCTTCTATGTTATCTCTGATATCCTTAATATTAAGCATGAAGGCAACGCTCATTAACTTCAGGAGCAGACGAAGAAATCCTTCGGCTGCAGCCGATCCCATGCTGTCCAACCATTGTGTGGCAATGTCCTGAACGCGCAGATCACTCATAAAATCAGGATGCAAAACATTCTCCGTACCCATAACCATTTTTTCTCCCGTTCGGTTTTATGATCATTTATAAGCAAGGAGCTCCTCGTCAGAGACCGGAAACGGATTGGCCATTCCCTTGCGCAAATCATATTCTGTGCGGGTGATAATTTCGTCTTTCATCGCGTCATTCAAATCCCTGAAATACGCCGAATAGCCGGATACACGGACCAGCAGATCCGGGTATTTTTCAGGATGTTTCTTCGCGTCGAGCAGCATTTGATAGGACATGATATTAAACTGCACATGCAGGCCGCCGCTTATGAAATAGGCTTTTACGGTGTCGGCGAATTTCCTGACATCACCCGGAGTACTGACTGAAGGATATTTTAAATTCAGCGCCTCTCCCATTGGAATGCACAGGCTGTCCAGCCTGCCTACCGCCCTCAGACAGCCAATCAAATCCTGCGCGGCCTGGGAAACAGGGGTAATTCCGCTTGCCAGGACTTTAAAAGCTTTTCGGCCGTTCGGCAGCGCGCCGGCAAGCTTTCCCTGTCCGGCGTGATTGGTCATGGTCCAGTAAGCCGGCTTGTATTTACCCCCGCGGTAATTGGTATGGCCCTGGTAAAATTCATACAAAAATCGGATAAGATTTTGCGAATTCTTGACGGCGATCGGATCATCCGTTCCGTATTTCGGTGCTCTGTTGACCAGATACGCATGCAGCTTTTCATACCCTGCAAAATCGGCCTGAAGCGCTTTAAGCAAATCCGCAAATGTGCATATTCTATCCAGATACACGGCCTTTTCAATGGCATTGAGAGAATCCACCGTATCCGCGAATCCGATATGGGTAGTGCCGGAAGCATTGTAAAGGGCGCCGCCGAAAATGAGGTCCCTGCCCTTTTCCATCGGTCCGTCGAAAAATGCGGACAGCAGCGGTGTGGGCAGTATTTCCTGGTGGACCCGGCCGAAAGCTTCGTTGAGTTCAATCGCCTTGCCCAGCATCCAGCGCACCTGCTCTTTAAAGGCCTCCCAGAACTGATTGAATGCTTCAAATGTTGCGGGGTTGCCTGTCTCGATACTCATTAAATCATCGCCGGTAACGGGTCTTCTGCCGTTATACAGGGTCAGTTCCAGAGATGAAACCAGATTAAACATGATCGCACTCGACGCGTCATAGGTTTTTCCGGGAACCCCCATTTCCACACAGCCGATGACGGCATAATCACGGGCATGGGCTGTCTGGATGCCTTGATTCTGCAGGGTCTTAATATCTTCCACATCGTTGTGAAAGGCGGGAACCGATTGGGTGCTCACCACCACTTCGGCCACCCGATCCAGGTATTGAGAGGAATTTTTTTCATAATGATAGCGAGCATTCAGACTTGGATCCCGTAATTTCAATAATTCAGTGACTCTCAGCATGAGATACGTTAATTCGTTCACGGCATCTTCACCATCTGCGTTGATGCCACCTACGGTAACGGCCGGAACCGTACCGGCGCCGCCGAAAAGTTCCTCGGCGGTTTCCGGAACCAGATTGGTGTTATCGTTTAATTTAAGCCATAAAGAGCTCAGTATTTCCATCGCTTCCCTGTCGGTGAGCCTGCCGCTGTCCCGGTCTTTGCGATAGTATGGATAGAGAACCTGATCCAGCCTGCCGGGGCTCATGGCCATATTGATGTTTTCCGCGTGGATAGCCACCTGCACGATCCATAAAGCATTCACCGCTTCACGAAAGGATTGGGCCGGTTTGGCCGGTACCTTTCGGCAGATATCGGCCATGGCCAGGAAGTTCTTTTTCTGTTCCGGGTTGGATGTTTTACCGGCCAGTTCCAGAGCCTTTCTGCTGAGGTTTCCGGCATAAACGATTATGCCCTGCAGGGCAATTTGCACCGATTTGTAAAAAGCTATGGCCTCAACATTCCCGGATGATGAAGCCTCTGATTCCATCAATCGGGCCTCACGGGAAGAGGCATCAGCCATGACGGCCTCAAGCCCTTTTTCGAGAGCGACATGATAATCGGGGATGGTGTGAGAGATCGTGCCGGCTTTGGTCGCAATGAAAAAGACAAACTTTTCCATCAGCTCCATGCCCCGCAGATTGGGAAATTTTCTGCGCGTGTATTCCAGAATATTTTTGTCCATCCAGTAAGGGAAAATATTGAAATTCAACTCCCGCGCGTCATCCTCGGAAAGCAGCAGAGGATTTTTCTCCCTGGTGCTGATCGTGTCAAGTTCCGGCCAGATGGTCATGCCGGTAAATTCAGGATAAACAGGCGCGCCAAAGGGTTTCGATGTTGTCGTTCCGGCCAGCAGGTTGTCATCAAAGAAAAGCGGTTCTTTGTGACGAAGATAAAAATGAACCGCCCGGGCATAGCGGATCAGCATCGGCTCCGCTTTATCGGCCGTATCCCGCAGATAACCGGTCACATAATGTGCTCTTTCGACGCACACTTGCGGTTTCAGATTAATCTGAGCCGCCCGCAATTTAGCGACGCCCGGCAGCGTGGCCAGCGTGAATTGCGGAAGTCGTATATCGTCTAACATGATGCTTCCCATAACGGCCTCCGGTGAAAATCGGCAAATGCTGATGTGACCTTCCTGCCGCCCTCCTCCGAAAGAGCGGATGATCAACTGTCTGTTTAATCAAAATTGCCCGTATCCACCCATTCGCTCTTCATAAGCGACCACCAATCGATAGCCAGACCCTTCAGAACATATTCATAGGGAAGCCAGCCGTAGCCTTTATCCCCCCAGTCCTCACCCCAGGAGTTTCTGATCAGCAAAGCGCCCGTTGTCTCCTTCTGGCCGGACGTCGAATGTTTTATCTTGATCTTATCGTCATAACCGGCGGCGATGACCGCGTGACCCCCGACGTTTTTATCCCCGAGGGATGGATACGGAATCTTCCCGTTCTTTTTCGCCTGTTCATACGAGCTGAAGACCGTGAACCCGAACATGATGGGAAGCCCCCTGGCAAGATTGGTTTTAATACTCTTCAGCAGCTCCGGTTTGCTGATCCCGGGCGGATCCAGCCGATAGTAGTCAATAGCCTGATAATTCTGCGCAAACGCGTAACAAAAGGCGGTCGGCTCCCTGTCGAATTCTGCGGGCAAATAGGGCCAGTATTCTTCCGGCGGCACGCCGAACAGCACCAGCGCGCTCATGGTTGTGCGCAGAAACGATCCCGTGTCACCCTTGACATGCGCCAGATTTCGCGATGCCTTGTAAAGGAACAATCGGGAAGCGTCGATATATTTCCCCATAGCCCTCTTTTCAAAATACTCTAAAAGTCCGACACCGGCATTGGCCGTGCAGGAACCCAGCGATCCCTGATTTTCAACGGGCGAAAACCATTCCCGCAAATCAACAAAAGCAGGCAGTGGTTTTCTGGCGGCCCTGTTCACTCCGACTTTGGTCAGCATGGTTTTTACGGACTCTTTCGTCCCCATGGCTTTTAATCTGGTGGGTATTTCCTCGGAATTCACCGTATGGTCTCGAAAATCAGGATAATCCGGCAGCCAGCCCATCCCTTTTTTTTCATCGTACGTTTCACTCATTTGATCCTCCTATTTCTTCTGCCTTCCAACAGGTGTTTTTCTCAGTTTAGCCTGACTTTCCAGTTGAGGAATTTGTGTGTAATGCCCTTTGGCCAAATCCTCTCTGACCTTTTTAAGCAGTTGCGCCCGCGATATTTTATTTTTACTTTTACGTAATTCCCTGCTGATATAATGGGTGAAGGCACCATGCCATGCCCCGCTGATCCTGGCGTCGGCACTGGTCTGGTCCGACCGGCAGCCTGCCCAGAGAATATGGCGAACGATTCCCCGGTCCAGCATGAGTGTGTTCAGCCCCCGCGGGACCCGGCCGTCAACTTTTTTAAAAGCGGCATAAGAAGGCGGTGGCAGATACCGCGGTTTCCGGTCCATCAGCATGTCGATCGCTTTCAGCCCCGTACCGCTGTGACAGGTATCCAGAAAAACCTCCAGCAGTACATTTGGGGGTAAGGTTACAAAAAGATCATAGAGCTCATCGTCGGTAATAATATGCTTAGGATCCCATTGATCTCCTGACTGAGCCAGATCATAAGGACAAAAGGCCTCATCGGCATTGTCCGGTTCGTCGCCGTTGACATCGGGCACCTGGGTTCCGTGACTGGACAGGCTGAACACCAGATAGCTGTATTTGCCTTTTTTCGCCCCATCAACCATGTCTTTTAAATGAGCCATGATCTTTGCCTTGGTGGCCCGGGAATCCGTGAGCGTGACAATATCGTTCTTTTTAAAGCCCAGCAAACTGGTCAGAATGCTTTTCATGTCCTTGACATCATTCACACAGCCTTGAAGTGCCGCGCTTGGAAAATTTTTGAATTTATTGATTCCCACGCACAATGCTTTTACCGCCATGTCATATCCTCCTTGATGTTTATTTGCTCCAAATCGACGGAATCATCATCCCAGGGCTGTTTCAAACAGATAGGCTGTCGCGTATACCGCCAGCGGCACTGCGCCCACAATCGCTTTCTCCCATTTCTCGTTCTTTCCGGACATCAGGCTTTTATTCAACAGGTCTATTTCCCTGTCCGCGAAACGCGCACTCCGGACTCCTGTTGCCGACCTGCCGTGGGAGCCCGGCTCAATATACCGGATGAACGGAGCGGCCATCCCCGTCACTTCCAGTGCGTAGGATTCGGGCTTGTTCGGGTCCGATGCCATTCTGGACTTGAACTTGTTGTAGGCAGACCGGCTTATTTTGAAACGGGGATCATCGTAAACATACCGGCTGGTAAACTGTTCAAAAAAGTAATGATCAACATAAGGCAGGGCCGGATAATTTCCGGCATGATGAGGTGCCGTGAGGTCCTGGAGAAAATGCGCGGCAACCCCGAGATAAAAATATTTTTGCTTTTTTGAAGCGGAATGAAGCGCCTGATTAAAATATCGCGTGAAGTTCATAACAGCATGCTCCTGCATATTTTCATCGGCGCCAAACCTGACTTTTTTAATGAACTCCATAACCTTGAGAGCTTTTTTCGGAAATGTGTCTGCAAGAAAATTACCAGGTATCCCGGAACCGGTCTGCCCGTAAAAGTGTCCCTCAAAGATCAGATCAGCCATGTCGCTTTTCAGTTCATCCGGATAGGTGCAACAGGTGTGAAGAATATCAGCAACGGCGGAATCCAGCGCGAGGAGCAAGGCGGCCTGATCTGTGATAAATTGGTGCGTATTGCATTGTTTGTCCAGGATCCCTTTATACTGATGGTATGATCGATGGATCATTCCGATGAGCTTATCAATATCCTCAAAAGCGTCAGTACCGCAGGCTTCATGAACTTTGTCCCGCTGCAGGATTCGCTTTGCTTCCTTTCCTTTTTTTGCAAGTGCACCTTTCCTGACCTGCAGGGGCTCCTTTTTGACTTTTTTAATGGTTTTCAGATTCGAAAGAAGTCGATGGTATTCCGCAAGGTCGGCTTTAAGGTTGATGATCGATCGTTCATCCATTTTTTCTCTTCTTTTTCCCGGCATGATGTCCTCCAGAAAAATGACTGATGATGATTCGCTCTTCCATTTCGCCTGTCAACGCTCCTGATCCCTAACAGGCACCCTTTTCCGGTCCTGAAATACGGACCGCATCATTCGCCGCCGGAGCCGGACAGTTGAAATCCTATGCAGCCTGCCGTCAGAAGCACGTCTTGTGATGATCTTTCGATCAGATGTCAGCCCGGGTTCGGATAAGTCTTGTATGGTCCGGTATTGTATTCTTTTTCACAAATTCGTCAATACAATACCTTATTTTCCCCGGCACAGCATCGGATACAGTTTTTTCTTGCAGTCCGGACAAAGCCCATGGCTGAATTCAGCGCCGGAATGAGCCTCAATGTACAATTCAAGATGGTTCCAATAGCCCCGGTCGTCGCGAATTTTTTTGCATGAGGCACATATCGGCAGCAGGCCGCTCAGCGTTTTTACCTGTGACAGAGCGTGCTGAAGGTCCGTCAAAAGCTTTTCACGCTCCTCTTCCGCCCGTTTGCGTTCGGTGACATCGCGGACAACAGAAACAATTCCTGCGACTTTCCCGTCACATATCAGCGGAGAACAGCTTATCTCGCCCATTTTCATGGTTCCATCCCTGGCGATAAACTCATAAATTGCCGCCGTAATGGTTTTGCCATTCAAAACGATCTGTACATCGATTGCTGTCTGCGCCCAGGAGCCCGGAGTCATGATTTTTCCGAAATCCGATACAGGCCGGTCAATAAAATCCTGCGGTTTGTAACCCAATATTTTTTCTATGCTAGGCGACATGCTGGTAATCTTGAGATCCGAGTTGATATTATAAATAACTTCCATGACATTCTCGAAACTCAGCCGATATTGTTCAGCCAATATGCTGAGTTCTTGATTGGCCTTTTCCAGATCCGACATTTTCTTTTCAAGCTTTTTGAAAAGAATCTCATGATGCCGCCTGAAGAACGCCGTATCCCCGCTCGGCGAATTTGCAGCCGCGGCTCTCAGTGCTTTCTTCTCATTCAGAACTTCCGTCAGAATATCGATCACGATTTCCGGGCT
>CAZDYR010000107.1:0-7737 GCA_964509625.1 uncultured Smithella sp.
ACATAAGGGTCGTAATCCAGATTGGTGACCAGAAACTGCGGATTGGCTTCATCGTTTCCCGCGGGAGCCGGAATCGAGTCAATAATCGCCTGCAAAAGCGGCTGCAGGTTGGTGCTGTCGTCACCCAGTTTGGCGTGACTGACGCCGATCTTGGAATTGGTGTATAAAATAGGGAATTCGATTTGATGCTCTTCGGCGCCCAGATCAATAAAGAGATCGTATGTTTCGGAAATGACTTCCTCAATGCGGGCATCCGGGCGGTCGATTTTATTGATAACCAGGATGATCGGTAAATGCAGCCCCAGCGCCTTTTTCAGCACAAAACGGGTCTGGGGCAGCGGGCCTTCGCTGGCATCGACCAGCAGCATCGCACCGTCCACCATGTTGAGGCTGCGTTCGACTTCGCCGCCAAAATCGGCATGGCCGGGCGTATCGACAATGTTGATTTTTACGCCATTGTAGTCCACAGCGGTATTTTTGGCCGCGATGGTGATGCCGCGCTCCTTCTCGAGAGCCATCGAATCCATTACGCGGTCTTCCACCGCCTGGTTGGCGCGGAAGATACCGGTCTGTTTGAGCATGGCGTTGAGCAAAGTCGTTTTCCCATGGTCAACATGGGCAATAATAGCAACATTTCTTAAATGATCTTTTTTCATAATTCTCTTTCTATTTCGGTCATCAAGCTGGATTAGTATCGGATAGAATCAGACTATTCTTTACTGAAGGGATGTCCATTACCTTGATTGATTGAACAAGGCGGGCCTTCCATAGCAAACTATTGATGATTTAACCAGCTATTTTTTTAACATCTTTTCACCCATTACCCATTACCTATAGCCCATCGCCTATTGCCAGCACCATCCACTATCCACTATTTTCCCTCCGGTCTTTACAATTAGGATTGGAATGACTATAATTTCGCATACGATAAATAAATCCGGCAAACAAGGTGGCGGAAATGACTTACATAAAGATTAATTTCGGAAGTAATTTTGAAGATGAATTTCAAAAAGCGGTAGATGAGGTTTTTCATCTGGTGCGTCCGGCCTTCAAAAATTACGAATGCATCTGGCGCCCGAACATTGATGTGTACGAATCTGTTGACGAGGTCATTGTGCTCGCGGACATGGCGGGGCTCAACAAGGAGGAGTTGCACATCGAAGTCAATCGAAACAAAATTAAGATTGCCGGTATTCGCAAGGCGATTCAGCTCTTGCAAAACGCGCGCTACTGCCAGGCGGAAATTCCGCACGGCTATTTTGAAAGGATCGTCACTCTTCCGGCGGCCGTGGACGCGCAATCCGCGGCGGCTTCTTACGCGGACGGCATCCTGGTGGTGCGGATGAACAAGCTTCCCGTTCATAAAGCCCATCGCGTGTCAGTGATTTCGACAAGATAGCTGATTTGATTCTCAACAACAGGAGGTGATTATGACTCAGCAAAACGAGTCTGATAATAAAAACAGTTTTAATATTCCGGAAGTGATTCCCATCCTTCCGTTGCAGAGTGTGCTGGTGTTTCCCAAAACCATGATTCCTCTGGAGGTGACGGGCAACGCGTCCGCGCTGGTGGATGAAGCCATGACGAAAGACCGCCTGGTGGGTCTCATCATGTCGAAAAATGTGCCGGAAAACCCGAATCAGTACACAAAAGATGATCTGCATAAGATAGGCACCTGCGCGGTAATTATGAAGATGGCCAAGACCTCGGAGAACCACACGCAGCTGCTTTTACAGGGCGTCAGCCGGTTTTCGATAGAAGAAATGGTCGAAGGCAAACCCTATCAGCAGGCCCGGATCAAATTAATAGAAGAAAAGGAAGTCAAAGATATTGAAACGGAAGCTTTGATGTCCAATCTGCTGTCATTGTTTGACCGCATTTTGAAGCTCTCGCCGTTTCTGCCGCCGGAGTTCGGGCCCATGGCCAAGTCCATCACGGAGGCCGGCACGCTGGCCGATCTAATTGCTTCTATTATTAATGCGCCTGTTGAAGAAAAGCAAAAGGTGCTGGATGTCGCCGATGTGAAGCAACGCCTGAAAGAACTGACTCGCATGGTCAACCATCAGATGGAAGTTCTGGAACTGGGCAATAAGATTCAGACCAAGGTCAAAGATGATATCGACAAAAGCCAGCGCGAATACTACCTGCGCCAGCAGTTGAAAGCCATCAAACAGGAGCTGGGCGAGACCGACGAGAACGTGGTCGAAACGGATGAGTTCCGCAAAAAGATCGAGGAGAAAAACCTGCCTGAGGAAGCGAAGAAGGAAGCGCTTCGGGAACTGGAGCGTCTGAGCCGCATGAGTCCATCCTCGGCCGAATACACGGTTTCGTCAACCTATCTGGATTGGATGACGGCGTTGCCCTGGAATGCGTCCACCGCGGACAATCTGGATATTACGCTGGCGCGCAAGATTCTGGACGAAGATCATTACGGGCTGGCCAAACCAAAAAAACGCATCATCGAATACCTGGCCGTACGCAAACTCAAACCCGATTCCAAGGGGCCGATCCTTTGCTTTGTCGGACCTCCGGGAACGGGTAAGACGTCGCTGGGGCATTCCATCGCGCGTGCTCTGGGGCGCAAGTTCTGGCGCATCGCGCTGGGCGGTGTGCGCGATGAGGCGGAAATCCGCGGACATCGCCGCACGTATATCGGCGCGCTGCCGGGCCGTGTGATTCAGGGCCTCAGGCGCGCGGAATCCAACAATCCCGTGTTCATGCTGGATGAAATTGACAAACTCGGCAACGATTTCCGCGGAGATCCTTCGTCGGCGCTTTTGGAAGTATTGGATCCGCAGCAGAATAATAACTTTACGGACCACTATCTGGACGTGCCGTTTGATCTATCGAAGGTTTTGTTCATCGCCACGGCCAACATGCTCGATACAATTCCGCCCGCCCTGCTCGACCGGCTGGAAGTAATTGAATTAACCGGCTACACGCAGGAAGAAAAAGTAAAGATCGCGGAGAAGTATTTGATCCCGCGCCAGCTTGCCGAAAACGGCCTGACCGGCGAGCAGTTTAAACTGACGTCCAAGGCGCTTTCGACGATCATTTCCGGCTACACGCGGGAGGCGGGCGTGCGCAACCTGGAGCGTGAGATTGCCAACGCCTGCCGCGGTGTCGCGGCGCAAATCGCCGAAGGCACTATTTTGTCAAAAACGGTATCGGAAAAAGATATCCACAAGTATCTGGGAGCGGTGCGCGTTCCGACGGATATTGACGCGCGCATTGCCAGGCCCGGCATTGCTATCGGGCTCGCCTGGACACCCGTGGGCGGCGATATGCTTTTTATCGAAGCCACGGCCATGAAGGGCAAGAAAGGGCTGACGCTGACGGGTCAACTGGGCGACGTCATGAAGGAATCCGTTTCGGCGGCATTGAGCTTCATCCGGACCAACGCCAAAGAGCTGGGTGTGGACCCCGATTTCTTTGACGATCGCGATATCCACATCCATGTTCCGGCAGGCGCCACCCCCAAAGACGGGCCGTCGGCGGGCGTGACGATGCTCACGGCGTTGACATCTTTGCTCACCAACCGCAAGGTAAAAAAACAACTGGCGATGACCGGTGAAATCACCCTGCGCGGCGCGGTGCTGCCCGTGGGCGGCATCAAGGAGAAAGTGCTGGCGGCTTATCGCGCGGGAATTAAAACACTCATTTTACCGGCATGGAATCAGAAGGACATTGAAGACATTCCGGCCAATGTGCAAAAAGGTGTGACCTTCCATTTTGTCAGCGACATGATGGACGTCCTGAAACTCGCGCTGGAGCCGGTCAAAGAAGAGAAAAAACCGTCTAAGAAAACGGTGAAAAAAGTTACAAAGACCCAAAGTGCGAAGCCTGCGGGCAAAACAAAAAAGAGTAAACCGGCACCCAAGCGCAAGCCTGTTTCAAAAAAGAAATAACTCAAACTTTCCCCCTTCACGCCACCTTCAGGTGGTTCTGAAGGGGGACGGAGGGGGATTTTGATTGACAATAAAATCCTCCCCAACCCTCCTTTTCCAAAGGAGGGGGCATCTCAAAACTTTTTTGAGGATTTTTTGAACAACAAAAACAAAAAGCCAAAAGTTGTGATCATTGGCGCCGGATTCGGCGGCCTGTGGGCCGCGCGAACGCTTGCGCATCAGCCGGTCGACGTAGTTGTCATCGACCGCAACAACTATCACACCTTTCTGGCGCTGCTTTATCAGGTGGCTGCGGCGGAGCTCGACGCGGAGGACATTGCTTACCCGGTGCGCAGCGTCTTTTGGAACATCCCCAACATCAATTTTATGCTGGCGCATGCTCGGCTTATTGATCTGCAAAACAAAAGGGTTGAAACGGATGGAGAGACCGTTGACTACGATTATCTGATTATCGGCACCGGCAGCATCACGTCCACCTTTGGTGTACCCGGCGTCGCAGAGCATGCCTACTTCCTCAAAACACTGGAAGAGGCCGTCGCTCTGAAAAATCACATCATCTGCTGCTTTGAGGCGGCATCGCGGGAAACGGATCAGACTAAAAGAAAGGCTCTGCTGACATTTGTTATTGTCGGCGGCGGAGCTACGGGTGTGGAATATTCAGGAGCGCTTGCCGAGCTTGTTCACGGCCCGCTTGTCAAAGATTATCCCGGGATTGATTTTTCCGAAGTGCGGATCATTCTGCTGGAAGCCGCCGGGCATCTCGTGTCACCTATGCCCGCAAGCCTTCGAGATTACACAGCCGGTCAACTTCGTCATATGGGTGTTGATGTTCGGTTGAAAACATCGGTCGCCGAGGTTACGTTGGATCGAGCGGTTTTAAAAAGCACGGAGATCATGGATACGAACACGGTTGTCTGGACCGCCGGCGTCCGGGGAGAAGAATTGGCGGGTATGTCCGGAATTGAGGTCGGCCGCGACGGGCGCGTACCGGTGGAGCCAACACTCCAGGTGACCGGACATCCCGATATTTACGTCATCGGGGATCTGGCATCGATCAAGGAAGAGTCGCGCATCCTGCCGATGGTCGCTCAGGTGGCGATTCAATCCGGCGTGAAAGCCGCGCAAAATATCGTATGTATGATTTCAGGACAGCAACCGGAACCGTTCCAATACCGCGACCGCGGTTCGATGATCGCCATCGGCCGCAAGGCGGCGGGCGTTGCCATCGGCAAAAGGACTTTCAGGGGATTTATTGCCTGGATCATGTGGCTGATCATCCACCTTTTCAACCTCATCGGTTTCCGCAACCGGGTCATGGTGATGACCAACTGGGCATGGGATTATCTTTTGTATGAACGAGCGGTGCGCTATGTCTTCCCCTCCAAAATGCCCGCCTCCTCACAGTCCTGTTCCTGTGCCTCTCCTCTGCCGGAAGAGAAGATGTCTTCACTGAAAAAATAAATTATTCTTTACTGAACAGCTTCATCATAAGCGTCAGGTCGCCCTGCACTTTGTATTTCTGCTCCAGGAACATCTTCTGTCCGTCGGCTTTTCGTGTGATGATATCCATCCAGAGGCCGAAAGGCGTGTCAATCGTGACGTCCGGTTTCTCACAGGCACCTCGTCTGGCGTCCACACGTCCTTTATCAATGATGAAATGGCACGACTCATTCATCTCCCCGGAAAAGTTGATCTGCAAGCCCGTCTTTTGATCTCCCGCGGATCTGGCGTTGAGGCCATAGGGAAATAGAAACATGAAATCTTCAAGGGATTGGGGCCGTGGAACCATTTTTTTGTCGTCAAATTCTTTGGGCGTCACACCCTCGGCAATGCAGGTCTTCCAGTAGATGTTGCCCATTTTCCCGAAGGTCTTCGCGTCGCCCAGGGACTGGGTGATGCGCGCCAGCGTTTCGGGTGCGATCTTCATGGTCTTGACCAGTTCTTGTCCGGCCTGTTTTGTGGCAGCCAGAACATCGTGGGCTTTAGCGGCAAGTTGAGGGGCGGACAAAAGAGAAGCTCCGGCGCGGCAGATGGCGGCCACGGGCTTTGCGTTCTTATGGCGGGTCCGGCTGAAAAATTCCAGCATGGCGTCAAATTCCGACGCCTCGGGAAACCCGCACACGGTCAGCAGAACACTGGCGGGAACCTTGTGGCGCGTGGGATGATATGTTTTTCCGTCTTCGCCCTCCTCGAAGAAAGGAAGAGCCGCGGGCAGGGTCCGTTCCATGAAGGCGGCCATCGCCGCGTTGATGGTGTGAAAATAAAGCGGTGTGGCGTAAATGACCAGATCGGCGGCCAGGAATTTCGGGAAAAGTTCATGGGTCATGTCATCCTTGTGAAGACATTTTCCCGGCGTTTTGGTCCAGCAGGTGAAGCAGCCGATGCAGTTGCGGATTTTCTTCTCGCGCAAGTTGATGACTTCAACATCGGCGCCCGCCTCGCGCATGCCTTCAATCAGGGGATTGAGCATCATGACGGTGTAACTTTGCGCATCGGGGCGCGGGCCGGAATTGAGTGCAAGTACTTTCATGATAGCCTCCTTAATCTAATATGCTTATGATAACTTGCCGAACATCCATGAATAATACAGGATGTCCTTATGTCCCTAAAAGTGTCCGTTAAGCCTCAACGCTCTCCATTTTATAAAACCCTCTATTTCAGCGTCAGTGAGAGGGGGTATTGCTTCAAGTTATCCCCGACCCACAATAATGAGGTGATGACCACCAATATGGCTTTTTTATCTTTGAAAACGACTACGGCATAGGAACGTAAAGGCCATATTCCAAATTTCCATTTTACCTCAAATTCGTATGCCGGTGTCCCATCCTTCAGTTTAATCTCTCTTTCGTAAAGTATTTTAACATCGGAGCCTTTCCACAGGCTCTCAATGCCCTTTTTAAATGCAGTTGGCGTATCCTTATAAGTCCTATCAGAAGCAATATCTTTTAGCGCAATATCAAGAGATGTAGGCGATTTGGGGTTGGGCTGCCTCCTGAAGATATTATTTGTATCGTGCGCGACTTTTTGATCAACCCATTTGGGAACAGTCAAAGTGAAATCAGGTGATTTATGAACAAATAATTCATTGTCCGCTGTATTTGCACACGATATCACCGATAATGCGATGATACAAATAAACAGAGCTACAGCGCCTTTCAAGATATTTCCCATTCTCATTCCTCCTTTTTTCTTAATAAGATAGGATCGCTATGACTCCTTATTGTTCAATATAGCCTGCAGCCTCCAAACCGCTCTTTCGGGCAACCCTATACCAGCTTGCCGATTCATAGATGGCGGTCATAAAGGAAATGAAAATCAGGGCAAGGAGCGCAAAGTAGTAAAAGGTAAACCCGGCGGCAAGCGCGACCAGCTTCAGCGCGACGAAAAATGCAATGGCAATTTTGGGATGCGGATAGACCAGGCGATGACTCAGCCACAAACACGCGGGAATGATGATGATGGTCATCAACAAAATTTTGACAATCGATGGAAGGGGCACATTAAGAAGAGTGTACTGCAATGTGAGAACGGCGGCAAAATGAAGAATATACACATTGATGGAATGTTTTGAACAGAAGGTTGTGATCTCATTTTGGTTATTGAAGAACCTTTTTGCAAAAGAGAGGAAAAACATCAGGAGAAACACTAATACCAGTGGTAATAAAAGCCATGTACACAAAAATACACCTTGAGCTGAACGATTTACGGCCGGCGCAGCCATTTGATTGTCAAACAGCATATTATGCTCAAAAACTTTGAATATTTCGTCAAGCACGGGCAAAATACCGGTATGATATAATAAAGTATATATGCCGATAAAAATAAATGC
>CAZDYR010000108.1:0-7733 GCA_964509625.1 uncultured Smithella sp.
TTGCCGTCAGACTTGGGCTGCTGTTTGCTGGGAAAATAGAGGAAGAAGGGGATCACCATTCCCAACTGTAATCAGACAAATTCGATTTAGGCATGCGGGTATGAAGCACAGGAATGCACCGTTTAGCGTTGAAGTCTACAAAGTAGCAATTGTGTTATGTCCAGTTTCTTGTGTCTTTCCAATTGAAACAATCAACGTGAGGGTTCCGGTGCTAGCAGCAATCCATCGCCTGTAGCAGATGGATTCTAGTGAAGATATGGGATCTAATCGCATTGTCCATGTAACGCCTCATATGGTATTCTTTATGCATTAGTTAGGTATAGTAATTTAAATATTCATAAAAAATGACACAAAAATGTACGGTACATTTTTATTGACAGCCATTATAAAAGGGCGTAGCTAAACCACCTAAACAATGCTGTAACGACGCCTAAATCTATTGTAAAATAGATACGGGGGAACCGAGTAATCAGGGGCGAATTTCTAAGCAATAGGATACTTCCAAGTCCGAGCCCGTCAGCTAACCTCGTCGGCATGTGGGAGGAAATGAAAGATGTTTTTTCTTTCATCAAGTTTATTTTTATTGCTTTTGTCTGATGATGTAATTGGCAGACAATCCCATTCGACTAATCACTTTACGCAAATAAGTCCAACTGATCTTCATCTGAAATTATATATTTTGGTCCATTGGCCTATGTGTCCTAAGGAGGTTTAAATGACAATCAACGATTGGCTTTGCATTGTACTGCTGCCGTTCATTACGGCTGCATTGGCTTTTCCGTTGGGTGAGTTCATGGCCAAGGTCTTCAACGGCGAGAGAACCTTTTTAACTCCGTTTGTGAAACCAGTGGAAAGAATACTCTATGGATTATTCGGTGTCGATGAAAAGGAAGAAATGTCCTGGCAAACCTATGTTCTTTCTTTGGTGATTTTCAACATCATCGGTATTGCGGCATTGCTTATTCTGCAACTTGTTCAGGGAATGCTGCCATTGAATCCCCAGAAACTGGGAGCAGTGCGTTGGGACACGGCGTTGAATACAGCCGTTTCCTTCGTAACCAATACGAACTGGCAGGCCTACAGTGGCGAACAGACCATGAGCCATCTTACTCAGATGATGGGGATGACGGTTCAGAATTTTCTTTCGGCAGCCGTCGGCATTGCTGTTGTTTTCGCAGTTATTAGAGGCTTTGTCCGTAAAACCTCTCGGTCGATCGGGAATTTCTGGGTTGATCTCACCCGTTCCATATTTTATGTGCTGCTTCCTCTGGCGATTATCTGGTCGCTACTTCTTGTTTCGCAGGGCGTTGTACAGACATTAAGTGGTTCCATTACAGCGCAAACGCTGGAAGGTGGCATACAAATAATCTCTGTCGGTCCGGTGGCCTCGCAAGAAGCGATCAAAGAAATCGGCACCAACGGTGGCGGCTTTTTCAATGCCAATTCCGCTCATCCTTTTGAAAACCCAACTCCGATGACGGATTATCTTGAAATAATGGGACTGTTACTGATTCCGATGGCGCTTCCTTTTGCTTTCGGAGCTGCACTGAAAAATCGCCGGCAGGGTGCGGCAATCTTTGCAGCCATGATGATTCTTTATCTTACCGGCCTGGGATTTTTTGCATCGGTGGAAATGCAGGGCAATCCATTGCTGCAAAAGATCGGCGTTGCCAACGGGTTTAATATGGAAGGAAAAGAAGTCCGCTCCGGTATCGTCAATTCAGTGCTGTTTGCACAATCCACAACGGCCACCTCCTGCGGTGCCGTCAACAGCATGCATGACAGCATGATACCGTTATCTGGTGTAATTCTTCTATTTAATATGACTATCGGCGAAGTCATTTTCGGCGGTGTCGGTGTTGGACTTATTAGTATGTTGAGTTACGCCGTGCTTACCATGTTTCTGGCCGGATTGATGATTGGACGGACACCTGAATTTCTTGGCAAGAAACTGGAGCTTTTTGAGATGGTGATGTCCATCATTATTATACTCTCTCCCGCAATATTGCTTTTGACATTGTCAGGAATAGCTGTCTCGATTCAGGCAGGTCTTTCCAGTCTCAACAACAGCGGACCACACGGACTGTCGGAAATTGTTTATGCCTTTGCCTCGACATCAGGCAATAACGGATCAGCCTATGCCGGCCTTAATGCCAACACCATTTTCTATAATCTGACCACTGCGCTGGCCATGATGATCGGAAGATTTTCCACGATCTTACCGGCGCTGGCCATTGCCGGTTCACTGGCACACAAAAAAACGGTTCCCGCAAGCATCGCAACTTTTCCGACAACCGGCCTGCTCTTTATCGTCATGCTGGTCGGTGTGATCATTGTTGTCGGAGCTCTGACGTTTTTCCCGGTTTTCACGATGGGACCGATTCTCGAACATCTGCTGATGTTAACTGGGAAGACATTTTAGGAATTAGAAATTATGATCTGCGCCCTTTTGGCTGATATTTATTTCATGAACGCACTTATCCCGTTTATCGGGATTGAGGTGGTGAAAAATGAAAGCAAGTAAAATTAATATCTGGCAGGCGAGCTTTATCATTCCAGCTCTCAAGGACTCTTTGAAAAAACTCAACCCGGTAACCATGGCGCGCAATCCGGTAATGTTTGTCGTCGAACTGGTAACTATCATTACTACGCTGATCACTTTCAACGATATTATTACCGGAAGAAGCATTCTTTTTAACTTACAAATATCCCTATGGCTGTGGTTCACCATCATATTCGCAAATTTCTCCGAGGCGTTGGCCGAAGGACAGGGCCGGGCGCAGGCGGATTCGCTCAAGAAGAACCGCAGTGAATCCATGGCCAAAAGACTGCTTTCCGGCGGAAGTACAGAAGTCATTTCTGCTTTGATATTAAAAAAGGGAGACATCATTCTACTGGAAGACGGAGACACGATTCCCGGTGACGGTGAGGTCACTCAGGGTACGGCGCTGATTGACGAATCAGCCATTACCGGCGAGTCCGCTCCTGTCATCCGGGAATCAGGCGGTGACCGCAGCGGCGTAACCGGTGGAACTCGGGTGTTGTCGGGAAAAATCAAAGTGCTCATTACCGCCAACCCCGGGGAAAGTTTTCTTGACCAGATGATCAATATGGTGGAAAGCGCCAAACGTCAGAAAACGCCCAACGAAAAGGCTCTCAATGTTTTATTGATTGCCCTGACGATAGTCTTTGTTGTTGTGGTCATAACTTTCCGTTACTTTGCCGATTACGCCAACGTCAGCGTCTCCATTTCCGTCTTGATTGCTCTTCTGGTTTGTCTGATGCCCACGACCATAGGCGGTTTGCTACCGGCCATCGGCATTGCTGGCACGGACAGGTTGCTGCGGTATAACTTCATTGCCATGAGCGGGCGCGCCGTAGAAGCATCCGGCGACGTTGACGTGGTGCTCATGGACAAGACGGGCACTATTACATTAGGCAACCGCATGGCCGCGGAATTTATTCCGGCCGATAGTGAAAATGAGAAAGAGCTTATCGATGCCGCGTTGCTTTCTTCACTGGCCGACGATACCCCGGAAGGAAGAAGCATCGTGGTTCTGGCCAAGGAAAAGTTGGGAATACACGGCAGCGACATTCGCGCTCCGGAAGGAGCCTCGTTCTGCCCTTTTAGTGCGGAAACGCGCATGAGCGGTATCGATTGCAGCGACAGAATAATAAGGAAAGGATCGCTTGAGGCTATCAGGGAATTTGTTGCGGCCAGTGGTTCCCAGATATCCGATAGGGTGCAAAATATTGTTAACGATATTTCTAGGGAAGGATCAACCCCTCTTCTTGTGGCACAAAATGAAAAGGTTCTCGGAGCCATCCGTTTGAAGGATATTCTCAAGGATGGAATCAGTGGACGCATTGGCAAGTTGCGTCAGATGGGCATCAAGTCCGTCATGATTACTGGCGACAATCCGCTGACGGCTGCGACCATCGCCGCTGAAGCCGGCGTTGACGATTTCGTGGCAGAAGCCAAGCCTTCAACCAAACTTGACTTGATTCGCAGCTATCAGAATAAAGGTCATCTGGTAGCCATGATCGGCGACGGTACCAACGACGCACCCGCTCTGGCGCAGGCGGATGTGGCTGTGGCCATGAACGCGGGCACACAGGCAGCACGCGAAGCAGCCAACATTGTTGATCTTGATTCAAATCCCACTAAACTGCTTGATATTGTGGAAATCGGCAAGCAGATATTGATTACCCGTGGCGCACTGACAACATTCAGTGTCGCCAATGACGTCGCCAAATATTTCGCTATTGTTCCGGCAATATTCATCGCACAGTATCCGCAATTGAAAATTCTGGATGTCATGCACCTGACAAGCACGGGAAGTGCAGTGTTGTCGGCGGTTATTTTTAACGCGATTATCATTCCCGTTTTGATACCACTGGCACTGCGCGGTGTGCGTTACAAACCGTCCGGAGTTTCGGCACTATTGCAGCGCAACCTGCTGATCTACGGACTGGGCGGGCTTGTCCTGCCGTTTATAGGGATAAAGCTGATCGACATTCTTATCTCGATGTTGAGAGTGGTGTAAAGGAGGCATGAATGATACAATTAAGGCGTTCTCTACTGACATTTTTATGTTTGTCTATAATTTGCGGATTGATTTATCCGCTGGTGATAACGTTTGCAGCTCAAACCTTTTTTACAGGGAAAGCAAACGGCAGCATCCTTATAAAAGGGAATCAAATTATGGGTTCTAAACTGATAGGACAACAATTCACCAAACCCGAATATTTTCATGGCCGGCCCTCGGCAACTAATCCGAAATATGACGCGTCCAATTCCGGTGGCAGTAACCTGGCACCTTCAAGCGCTGAACTCATCGCACAGGTTCAAGAAAGGGTTCAGAAGGCACGCACAGATAACGGATTGCCTCTCAACGCAACTGTGCCTGCCGATCTGGTGCTGACTTCTGCAAGTGGTCTTGATCCGCACATCAGCCCCGAATCTGCTGCTATTCAAGTGCACAGAATTGCCGGACAGAGAAAACTTCCCGAAGCTGAACTGGAAATAATCATTCATCAACGCACAGAAAAACCCCTTCTGGGATTATGGGGAAAAGAGCGTGTCAATGTTTTACTGTTAAATCTTGATCTGGATGGACTTGAACGAAAGCATTAATTTCGGAACAATACCTATGCAAATAAAATCTTTAAGACCTGATCCGGACGCCCTTTTGAAGGAAGCGGAACGAGATGAAGTCAAAAAAGGAAAACTGAAAATATATCTCGGTTACGCTCCGGGTGTGGGGAAAACCTATGCTATGCTCAATGACGCCCATGTGTTGAAGAAAAGAGGCATTGATGTGGTGGTTGGTTTTGTGGAAACGCACAAGCGCCCGGAAACGGAAGCTCTTATGACAGGGCTGGAAGTACTGCCCTCAAGAAAAATTGATTACAAGGGAATTGTGCTGCAGGAGTTGGATATCGATGCCGTCCTAACCCGTAAGCCGGCTATGGTACTGGTTGATGAATTTGCCCACACCAATGCCGAAGGAAACCGTCATCCCAAGCGCTATCAGGATATCGAGGAACTGCTGGAAAATGGAATCGATGTGCATACAACAGTAAACATTCAGCACTTTGAAAGCATGAACGACGCGGTGGCCAAAATTACCGGTGTGCGCATGCAGGAAACCATACCGGATACATTGTTCGACCGGGCGGATGAAGTCCAGGTTATCGACATTCCATGGGAAGAGCTCAATCAAAGATTAAAGGAAGGAAAGGTTTATATTCCGCAGCAGGCACGTCATGCCATAGACAATTTTTTTCAGAGGGGAAATCTTTTTGCCCTGCGCGAGCTGATGCTGACGCTGGTAGCTCGCAAGATGGACAGCGATCTGCTCAATTATATGAAGGCCAAGGCCATACCTGGACCATGGCCAACAGCAGAAAAACTGATTGTCTGCGTCGGGCCAAGTCCTTATGCAAAGCAATTAATTCGCAAAGCATACACCATTGCCAAGGATACTCACGCAGAGTGGTACGCAGTCCATGTTCTGCGGACCGAACTTACCGCACCTTCGGGTCAGGATAAAGTTTATTTGACCGACGCGCTGAATCTGGCGGAAGAACTGGGAGCAAAAATCATTACCCTCACCGGCGACGACATCGCTGACGAAATCCTGCGTTTTGCCCGCGAGAAAAATGTTACACGTATCGTTATCGGGAAACCACTTCGTTCCATGCCCGTTGAATATTTCAAGGGTTCACCCGTTTCCCGTCTTCTTTATGCACGCAGTGAATTTGAAATTCATCTGATTAACCCGACGACAACAGAAACCAAGCGCAAGGCGGAAACTGCTCCGACAAGAAAGTTATCATTAAAATTATCAAATTATGTAATATCAATATCGATGGTTCTGGGAGTTACACTGGTTAATGCTCTGCTTCAGCGGCTTATTGAACCATCCTCTTTCGTTTATCTGTACTTAATTGCCACAATTACCAGTGCTTTATTATACGGCATCGGGCCATCCATTTTTGCTTCGTTTTTAAGTATTCTGGTCTTTGATTATTTCTTCATGTCCCCCCAATACAATCTTTCGATGAATGATCCGAGAGAAATCGTCAACGTTCTGGTTTTTCTCTTTACCGCGGTTATTGTTGGTCAGCTTGTGAAGGTGGTCAAAAGGCAAAACCTCGCGCTTCAATTCCGTCTGGAACGGGTGACACTTATTGAGGAGATGAGCAAAGAATTTTTGCAACTTCCGCTATTAGAGCAATTAGTCGGAGGATTGGCGAGTTTCTCCAGTGAAACAATGACCACAATAGCACTTTTACGCACAACGATTCTGAGTGATATCAGTACTCTGACAATCAAGTATGTACAAAAGGTTATTGATGTGCCCTGCTTTGTATCTTTCAAGGAAGAAGGAGGGAATCTGCAAATATGGGCAAAAAGCAACGCAACGGTGGAAATAAGTGCAAATGACATGGCTGTGGCCAAATGGACTTCCATTCACGGAAAAGTTGCAGGCGCCGGTACAGAAACACTACCAAGCATTCCCTATTTCTTTTTTCCAATAAAATCACAGGAGGAAACCATCGGCATGGTAGGCATCAAATATGATTACAGAAATCTTTTGCCGGAACAACGCCTGATTTTGGGAACAATATCTAATCTTACGTCGCTTGCCGCAATCCGATGGATCAAATACGATAGGCCCCAATTATAAAAATATTAATCCAGATTACACAATAGATTTTGAGTGCCAAGACATCGTGGACACTCAGCAGTTACCATCTGTAAATATCATCTTTTCTGCCATTGAAAAGTTTGTGACTTTCAGCTACGGAGCGCATTTTCCTTAATGCTATCACCATCAAAATATAAATAAATTTATTCTGATTCGGGATGGTCTTTGCATGTTCTATCAAAAAAATCCCGTTTGACAATATCACCATTGATTTCAGAGATTATTGAGGATTGATAAAGCCGTAACCATTTTTCCCGGTTTTTTTGATTTTGTACATGGCATCGTCAGCCTTTTTGATCAGCTGATCCATATCCTGACCGTCGTTGGGACAAAGCGCGATCCCGATACTGGAACCAACCACCGCCTGTCCTCCATCGTAATTAATGGGCTGCGACACAACCCCGATTACTTTCCGGGCAATCTGTTCGGCATTCTCAGGAACATGAATTCCGTTTGCAATAATCAGAAACTCATCTCCCCCGACGCGGGCAACCGTATCGCTTGCGCGCACGCAGG